>NZ_JBHMCY010000046.1:0-25600 GCF_042430725.1 Streptomyces cinereospinus
GACGAGCCGTCGGCGAACCCGCTGGATAGATCACGAAACCGCACTGGAGTACTAGAAGACTCGAGGATGGTCGGGTACTCCGGGCCGGAGATCCCCGAGTGGCTCGTCGTTCACGGCGCCCGGGCCGGACCGGTGCCGTCCGGTGGTCCGGTGCCGCCCTGGACCGTCGGCTCGTGGTGGCCGTCGCCCCGGCGGGGCCGTGCCCCCGGCGTCCGGGACGCGGCTCACCCTCCGCCGTCCATGGCCTCGGCGAGGCTGCGCGGTCTCATGTCGGTCCACGCCCCGGCGACGTGGTCCAGGCACGCCTGCCGGGTGTCCTCGGGGTGGGCGACGGTCCAGCCCCCGGGGACGTCGGCGAAGGCGGGCCACAGCGAGTGCTGGCCCTCGTCGTTGACGAGCACCAGGAAACGGGCCGTGTCGTCGTCGAACGGATTCGTCGCGTGTGCCATGCCGGAACTCCCCATTCCCTTTGTCGCTTCTGCGTCCGGGGACCGCTGACGGGCGAATCGGTACTCGAGAAACCCAGGACCAAGCGCGAGAAACCGAGACCAGAAATTCGGAGCGATCGATCGGTGAATTTCCCGTACTGGCCGCCGAGGTCGCGGTGGTCGACCTTGGCGGCCAGTACGTGGTGGCGACATCCATCGTCTCAGGTCAGCGGCATTTCGCGGAATGCAGCCGGTTGTTACCACCCGAAGGAATGACAAACCGAGCGTTGTGGTCGGTCGGGTCATACGAGAACTGATTGGCCGACCTGCACATTCCACAACGTGGTGTAGATGCCTCCGCGCGCCACGAGTTCCTCGTGCGTCCCCTGCTCGGCGACCAGTCCGCCCGGACCCATGACGTAGATCCGGTCGGCGTTCTGGACGGTGGACAGCCGGTGCGCGATGACGACCATGGTCCGGTTCTTCCCGAAGACCTGGAGGGCCTGCTGGATGATCGCCTCGGTCTCGTTGTCGATGGCGGAGGTGGCCTCGTCGAGGATGATGACGGGGGGATCGCGCAGGATGGTGCGGGCCAGGGCGATGCGCTGCTTCTGCCCGCCGGACAGCGCGGCCCCGCGTTCGCCGACCCGGGTGGCGTAGCGGTCGGGCAGGCCGTCGATGAACGTGTCCGCCCCGGCGGTGCGGGCGGCGGCGACGAGTTGGCTCTCCGTGGCGTGGAAGGTGCCGTAGCGGATGTTCTCCGCGATCGTCGCGTCGAACAGGAACGGCTCCTGGGTGACGTATCCGATCGCGCGCCGCAGGTCGGGCAGGGCGAGCGTGCGCACGTCGGTGCCGTCGAGCAGCACCTGGCCCCGGTCGGGACGGCGGAAGCGCATCAGCAGTTTGGCGACGGTGGTCTTCCCGGCGCCGGTGGTGCCGACGATGGCGGTGGTCTCGCCGGCCGGAATGACCAGGGAGGTGTCGCGCAGCACCGGTGGCCGGCCGGGATAGGAGAAGGTCAATCTGCGCAGTTCGATCCGTCCCCCGACCTGTCGGACGGGGAGCGGGCCGCCCTCCGTGACCGGCTCGACGGGCAGGCCGTGCAGGCGCTCCACCCGGTCCAGGGCGGTGAGGGTGCGCTGGTACTGGTCGGTGATGCCGCCCAGCCGGGACAGCCGCAGCATGGCGATGCCCGGCAGTTCGATCAGCGGTCCGAACGACGCGGTCGGCAGCTCGCCGCGCAGTACCGAGCGGCCGCCCAGCAGCACCGTCCCGACCAGCGCCGAACCGCCGGCCAGCCGCAGGATCTGGGGTGGCAGCGCCGCGCTGCGTCCGGTGGCGCGGCTGACGTCGCTGTGCCTGCGGTTCAGTTCCTCGACCCGTGCGATCTCGTGCTCTTCGGTCGTGGCGGACTTGATGGTGGTGTGCGCGTGGAGGTTCTCGGTCACGCGGCTGTTGAGGCGGGCGCGGTGTTCGCCCGCGGCGGCGGTGCCGGCCACCGCGCGTTCGTGGAAGCGGAAGGACAGCCAGGCCACCAGCGGGACCGGGGCGAAGGCGACCCAGGCGATCTGCGGCGCGAGCAACAGGAACAGGGGGACGACCAGGGCGAGGCTGGTGGCCAGCTGCACGATGTCGTGCATGCTCGATCCGACGAAGGTGCCCAGCTGGCTGATGTCCTCCGACAGCACCGCGTTGACCCGGCTGACGCGCTCGTTCTCCAGATCGGCCGGCGCCACGTGCTGGACGTGGGCGTAGGTGCGGGTGCGCCAGTCGTCCTCGACGTCCTGTGCCAGTCCCCGCCAGACGACGCCGGCTCCGTAGCCGAAGCCCGCCATGGCGAGGCAGGCCAGCCCGGCGGTGCCGGCGAGCGTCGCCAGCTGGGCGCCGACGCCGGTGACTCCGAGTCCGGTCAGGGTGGCGCTGCCGCCCTTGGCGACCAGGAGCACGATCGACGGGGTCAGGGCGAACAGCGCCATCTCCGCCAGCTGGGAGAGGCCGGACAGCAGCGCGGCCAGAGCGAACTTCCGCCGGTGGCGCCCGATGACGCGGCGCAGTGCCTGGCGGCGCGGCACGGCCTCGCCCGACTCCTCCCGGGCGCGGTCGGCTCTGCGCCAGGCCTGCCGGACCACTCCTGCCGTCGCCGCGGTGGCCAGTCCGAGAGTGATCAGGGGGCGGCTGAGCAGCTTCAGCAGGAACGGGCCTCCGGCCACGGCCGCCGCTGCCACGCCGCAGGCCGCGAAGACCTTGGGCAGCCGGCGTCCGGTGCTCCCGCTCCGCCCGCGTCGCCCGGTACGCCGTGAGCCGGGGGCCGGTCGGCGCGGTCCCGGTGCGGCGGGGGCGCGGCCCGCCAGGGCGGTCGCGGAGGCGCGCGGGTCCGCCAGGACCCGGTGGACGGCCCGGTGCAGCAGCGTGGCGGCCTGCCGGGGGGTGAGGGTGCGGTCGTGCCGCAGCAGGACCCGGCCGGTGACCGGGTTGACGGTCGCCTCCTGGACGCCGGGGGTGCGGTGGAGCGCCGCCTCGGTCAGCCGGGCCAGTGCGGGCCGGCCGCGGACGAGGTCCACGTCCCAGCGCTGCCGGCCGGGGACGATCGAGCGCGGTGACAGCTTCGCCCGCACGGGAGCACGTCGGGCCGACGGAGCGCCGGCGGGTGGGCTTGCGGTCAGGGCCATACCAACAATCACCGGTTCTCTGAGGGGGGTGCCACGGTGGTGCGGCGTGCCGGGCCGGCGGGTGCCGCCGGCCCTTCGACGAAGTCCCAGTAGCGGACGATCGCGGGCTCGTCGATCTCCGGGACCGGGACCCCGAGCCGCTCCAGGCGGTGGACGGTGGTGCCGTTGTCGAAGTCCAGGGCCGGCCGCCGTGCGGCGTCGGTCTGCTCGGCGTACTCCTCCAGGTACGCCCGGTAGGGCAGGATCGGCAGGTCCTGTCCGCGGTCGCTCGCCCGGCGCAGGCGGTGCAGCCAGGCGGTGAGCGAGGTCTCCGCGCAGCGCGTGCCCCGCATGCGGTCGCGCACGGTCATGAAGGCACCGGGTCCGACCGTGCGCGGGTGGTGGAGATGGTGCACGGCGCCGGTCCGGTCGCCGTCGAGCAGCAGCCCGACCAGGGCCCGGGCGAGGACGTCGACGGGGAGCAGGGCGTCGTGCAGTCCGGGGTCGGACGGGTAACAGCCGAGCGCCGCGCAGCTGGTGAGCAGCCGCGAGAACATGTCGTCCCGGTTGACGGCACCGGTCGCGGTGTCCGCCCAGACGCGCCCGAGCCGGTGGACGGCCCCGCTCGCGCCGCGCTCGAAGGCCCGCGCCGCCAGTCGTTCGGCGACCCACTTGCTCGCCGCGTAGCCCTTCCCGAACGGATGCCGTTCCCCGTCCACCGGTGTCTCCTCCGTGACCAGCCGGGCGCCGGGGCCGGGCCGGAACACGCCGAGGGTCGACAGGTGGTGGAACGCCTTCGGGCGGCCCTCCGCCGCCAGGTGCAGCAGGGTCCGGGTGCCGTCCACGTTGGCGGGTTTCAGCCGGGCGTAGGGCGTGAGGTGGTGGACGTGCGCGCCGCCGTGCACGATCGTGTCGATCGTCTCGCGCAGCCGTGACCAGCGTGCCGGGCCGACGCCGAGGCCGCCGGCGGTCAGGTCGCCGCGCACGACGTGCAGCCGCGGATCGTCCGGCGCCGCCGCGAGACCGTACGCCCGCAGGGCCGCCGCCAGCCGCTCCCGGGCCTCGGCGTCGGTGCGCCCTCGGACCAGGCAGTGCACGCGGGCCGTCGTCCGGCGCAGCAGCTCGGACAGGACGAACGCGCCGACGAACCCGGTGCCCCCGGTCAGCAGGATCTCGCGCGGTCCGTCAGCCGGTCGCGGCACGGGGCCGAACCGCAGGGCGGGGCTCAGTTCCGCTTCCGTGTCCGGGACCCACGCGGGTGCCGCGGAAGGGGCGTCCGCGCCGAGGTGCCGCGCCAGTCCGGCCGGGGTCGGCGCCTCCAGCAGCGCCGACAGGCGGAAGGGGACGGCCAGCACCTCACCGATCCGGCCGGCCAGGCGGACGGCGAGCAGGGAGTGACCGCCCAGCGCGAAGAAGTCGTCGTCGGCGCCGACCGCGGGGACGCCCAGCACCTCGGCGAACAGCGCGCACAGCGTCCGCTCCCGCGGGGTGCGGGGCGCCCGGCCCGCCGTGGTGGTCGTGGCGGGGTCCGGCACGGGCAGGGCGGCGCGGTCGAGCTTGCCGTTCGCGGTCAGCGGCAGGGCGTCCAGCAGGACGAAGGCGGACGGCACCATGGAGGCGGGGAGGCGCGCCCGCAGGTGGGACCGCAGGTCCGACGGGTCGGTCCGGGCGCCGGCCGCCGGCACCGCGTAGGCGATCAGCCGGGTGCCGCCGAGGTGGTCGCCGCGCGCGGCGACGGCGGCGTGGGCGACCCGGGGGTGGGTGGCGAGGGCGGCTTCCACCTCGGCGGGTTCGATGCGGTGGCCGCGCACCTTGACCTGGTCGTCCGCCCGTCCGGCGAAGACGAGCTGCCCGTCGCGGCGGTGGCGTGCCAGGTCGCCGGTGCGGTACATGCGGGTCCCCGGGGGGCCGTACGGGTCGGCCACGAAGCGCTGTGCGGTCAGGTCCGGGCGGCCCAGGTAGCCGCGCGCCAGTCCGGTGCCGGCGACGTACAGCTCGCCGGTCACCCCGGGCGGCACCGGCCGCAGCGCGGCGTCCAGCACATAGGCCCGGGCGCCGGGGATCGGCTGCCCGAGGACGGGCGTGGCGGCGGCGTCCAGCCGTGCCTGCAGGGCGTCGACGGTGCACTCGGTCGGCCCGTACATGTTGTGGGCCGTCAGTCCGTCCACCGCCCGCAGGTCCCGCCACAGCCGGTCCGGCAGCTCCTCACCGCCGAGCACGGCCACACCCGGCCGCCACCGCTCATGCGTGAACAGGCCCCGGTCGGACAGCACGCGCAGGTACGAGGGCGTGGCGTCGACCGTGTCGATCCGGTGGTGGGCCGCCCAGGCGACGAACCGGTCGGCGTCCGTCCAGGTCGCGGCGTCGGGGACGTGCAGCTCATGGCCGTCCAGCAGGGCCGCGAGCTGACCCCAGGACGCGTCGAAGGTCACCGAGGCGGTCAGGGCGACCCGCAGGGGGCGGCCCCCGAGGCGCCCGGCCGCCGGCGCGAACACCGCGTCGCGGTAGCGCGCGGCCACGTTGACCACACTCGCGTGGCGCGCGACGACCCCCTTGGGTGTCCCGGTGGACCCCGAGGTGTACACGACGTAGGCCGGGTGGTCGGGTGACAGCCTCGTCACGGGGTCGGTGTCCGGCAGTCCGGCCAGCGCCGCGGCGGTCTCCGGCGCGTCCAGCGGAAGCCGCGCGAGCCCCGTGCCGAGGCCGTCGGCGCGGGCGGTGGCCGTGTCGGTGAGCAGCAGGACGGGCCGTGCGTCCTCGACCATGGCCGCGACGCGCGCGGGCGGGTGGCTCGGGTCCAGGGGCAGGTAGGCGGCCCCGGCCTTGAGGACGGCGAGCAGGGCCACGACGAGGTCGGCCGACCGCGGCAGCGCGACGGCGACGACGTCCTCGGTCCCGGCGCCGCGGGCGATCAGGGCGTGCGCGAGCCGGTTCGCCCGGGCGTTCGCCTCGGCGTAGGTGAGCGTGGTGCCGCCGGCCACCACGGCGACCGCGTCCGGGGTGGCCCGCACCTGTGCGTGGAACCGCTGCGGGACCGTGCCGGCGGGCGGCAGCGCGCCGGGGTCCGGACCACCGAGGAGGCGGCGGCGCTCGTCGTCGGAGAGGACGTCGATGCGGCTGATCGGGCGGTGCGGGTCCCGGACGACGGCCTCCAGCAGGCGCACCCAGCGCGTGGCCAGGTCCTGGACCGTGCCGTGGTCGAACAGGTCGGTGGCGTAGTCGACGGTCACGTCCAGCCCACGGCACTCGCCCGTGTCCGAGCGGCGTTCGCAGACGCCGATGTCCAGGTCGAACTTGGCCGTCGCGGTCGGGATGCGCATCCTGGACGCGCGCAGACCGGGCAGCGCCGGCACGGTGGCCTCGTCGACGTCGAGGGAGAGCGCGACCTGGAACAGCGGGTGGCGGGCCGGCGACCGCGTCGGGTTGAGCGTCTCCACGAGCTGCTCGAAGGGCACGTCCTGGTGGGCGTACGCCGCCAGTGCCGTGCCGCGCACCCGGTCCAGGAGTGCGGTGAAGCCGGGGTCCCCCGAGGTGTCCGTGCGCAGCACCAGCGTGTTGACGAAGAAGCCCACCAGGTCGTCCAGGGCCTGGTCGGTGCGGCCGGCGATCACCGTGCCGACGGGGATGTCGGTGCCCGCGCCCATCCTGGTCAGCAGCGCCGCCAGCCCGGCGTGCAGCACCATGAACAGGCTCGCCCCCGACCGGCGCGCCAGGTCGGTCAGCGCCGCGTGGGTGTCCGCGTCGATCCGCAGGGGGGCCCGCCCGCCGCGGTGGGACGCGACGGCGGGCCGGGGCCGGTCGCGGGGCAGCGCGAGTTCCTCGGGCAGATCCGCCAGCACCGTCGACCAGTGGGCGAGCTGACGGCCGAGGAGTCCGTCGGCGTCGTCGGGGTCGCCCAGGAGCCGGCGCTGCCACAGCGCGTAGTCGGTGTAGCGCGCCGGCAGGGGTGGCCAGACGGGTGCCTCCCCCCGGCGCCGGGCGGCGTAGGCGGTCGCCAGGTCCCGGGCGAGCGGCGCCAGCGACCAGCCGTCGGCGGCGATGTGGTGGATCACCAGCGTCAGCACCTGCTCGGCCGGGCCGAGGACGAACAGTTCGGCGCGCAGGGGCGGTTCGACGGCCAGGTCGAACGGGTGGCGGACGGCTTCCACCAGCCGCGCGTGCAGCGCCTCCTCGTCGTCGACCTCGGTGACGGGGAGCCACGGGCGGGCCGCGGAGGCGTCCATGATCCGCTGGACGGGTTCACCGCCTGCCTCCTGGAAGACCGTGCGCAGCGTCTCGTGCCGGCCCACCACGTCGGCGAGCGCCCGCTCCAGGGCCTCCCGGTCCAGTTCGCCGGTGAGCCGCTGCACCAGCGGGATGTTGTAGGTGGCGCCGGGTCCCTGCGCCCGGTGCAGGAACCACAGGCGCCGCTGGGCGAAGGACAGCGGGGCGGGATCCGGCCGGTCCTGGACGGTCAGGGCCGGGCGGGTCCGTTCCGCGCCGCCCAGGCGGGCGGCCAGCAGGGCGGCGGTGGGCGCGTCGAAGAGTGCCCCGAGGTCCACGTCGACGCCGAGCACGGCGCGGATCCGGGACACCAGGCGGATCGCCAGCAGCGAGTGCCCGCCCGCTTCGAAGAAGCTGGTGTCGGGACCGACGCCCGAGCGTCCCAGCACCTCTTCGAACAGCGCGCACAGGAGCTGTTCCCTGGGGGTGCGCGGGGCCCGCGCGGCGCTCGCGCCGAGGTCGTCGCCGGGCTCCGGCAGGGCGTCGCGGTCCAGCTTCCCGTTCGGCGTCAGCGGCAGCGCGCCGAGCGTCACGAAGGCGGAAGGGACCATGTGGGCAGGCAGCCGCTCGCGCAGTTGTTCGCGCAACCGCCGCGGCTGCGCGGCGTCCTGGCCGGTCACGACGTAGGCGACGAGCCGCAGGTCGCCCCGCTGCCGGTCCGGGCGGGCCAGCACCGCGGCCTGGGTGACGCCGGGGCACGCGGTCAGCTCGGCCTCGATCTCCCCGAGCTCGATGCGGAAGCCGCGGATCTTGACCTGCTGGTCGGCGCGTCCGACGTACTCCAGCCCGGTGTCGGCCCGCCACCGGACGAGGTCGCCCGTGCGGTACATGCGGGTCCCGGCAGGGCCGTAGGGGTCGGCGACGAACCGCTCGGCCGTGAGCGCCGGGCGGCGCAGGTAGCCGCGGGCCAGGGACGGACCGGCGACGTACAGCTCCCCGGTGGTTCCCGGCGGCACCGGCTCCAGGGCGCCGTTGAGCACGTAGACGCGGCTGCCCGGGACCGGCTCGCCGATCGGGGGTGGCGTGTCCGAGGGCGCCAGCGGCGCGCTCATCGCCGCCATGACCGTGGTCTCCGTCGGCCCGTAGGCGTTCAGCACCCGCCGGTGGGGCGCCCAGCGGCTCAGCAGGCCCGGCGGGCACGGCTCGCCGCCCACCACCAGCGTCGGCAGACCGGCGTCCGGCTCGGGCACCACGGCCAGCGCCGACGGCGGCACGAGGGCGTGGGTGACGCCCGTACCGGGATCGGTGAGCGCCGACACCGGGTCGGCCGCGGGGGCGAGCACCAGCGCGGCCCCGGTCAGCAGGGCGGCGCACAGCTCCCACACGGAGGCGTCGAAGCTCGGCGAGGCGAACTGCAGGACCCTGCTGCCGGGGGTGATGTCCAGGCGCTCCGCCTGCAGCGCGGCGAACGAGGCGATGCCCGTGTGGGTCACCACCACGCCCTTGGGCCGCCCGGTGGAGCCGGACGTGTAGATCACGTACGCCGGGTGCCGCGGGTCCACGGTGATGCGGGGGTCGGTGTCCGGCTGCCCCCCGGACAGTTCGGCCAGGGTGTCCGGGTCGTCGAGCACCGAGGCCGGGCGGGCGTCGGCGAGCATGTACTCCTTGCGCGCCCGCGGGTACGCCGGGTCCACGGGCAGGTAGGCCGCGCCGGTCTTGAGCACGGCGAGGGCGGCCACGACCAGGTCGAGGGAGCGCGGCAGGGCGAGCGCCACGACGTCCTCCGGCCCGGCGCCCCGGCCGGCCAGGGCGTGCGCGAGCCGGTTCGCCCGGCCGTTGAGCTCCCGGTACGTCAGACGGGTCCGGCCCGCGACCACGGCGACCGCGTCCGGCGTACGACGCACCTGTTCCTCGAACAGCGTCGGCAGCGCAACGGCCGGGCGACCCGCCGCGGTGGCGTCGCCCCGGCCGAGCAGCTCCCGTCGCTCGTCGGCCGGCACCACGTCGAGCAGGCCGATCGGCAGGCCGGGGTCCAGGTCGGCCATGTCCGCCAGGAGCCGCAGCAGACGCCGCTGGGTGTCCGCCAGGTCCGCCTCGCCGTGCGTCCCGGGCGCCGCGTGCAGGCGCATGCCCGGGCCGGAGCCGTCCCGGCGGTCCCAGACCATGATCACCAGGTCGGCGCCCAGCGGGAAGGAGAGGTTGTGCGCGACGCACCGGTGACCGGCGAAGGTGAAGCCGTAGTCGAACCCGATGAGGTTGACCACCGGGGAGAACGCTGAGCCGGGGCCGCGGGACAGGCCGAGGTCGCGGTGCAGGTCCTCGCCGCGGTAGCGCTGGTGCTGCACCGCTTCGCGCATCCGGTGGTCGACCTGGGTCAGCAGCTCCCCGAGCGGCATGCCGGGCCGCAGGGTCAGGCGTACGGGAACGGCGTTGGCCAGCATCCCCGGCGTCGTGCGGGAGGCCGGGCCGACGCGGCCGGCCACGGTCAGGCCGACCACCACGTCCCGCGCGCCCGTCAGCCGGTGCTGGTGGAGCGCCACGGCGGCGAACACGAGACGGAACCGGGAGACGCCGGCGCGCGAGGCCGCCGCCCGCAGCGCCTCCGGCCGCTGGAGCGGCAGCAGACCGGTCCGGGGCACGGGTTCCGGCTCCGGCCCGTCACCGGCGGACCGCTGCCCCGCCGGGGCGCTGCCGCCCGTCGCGGCTCGCGGGCCGGGCACCGGGGCGCCGGGCCGCGTCCAGCCGGACAGCTGCCGCGTCCAGTACGCGCGGTCGGCGGCCCGGTCCTCGGAGGCACGGTAGTCCTGGTCGGCCCGGACCAGCGCCGACAGCGGACCGAAGGGATGGGGGCCGGGCTGCTCACCCCGGACCAGGGCCGTGTACACCTCGGCGGCCCGCCGGGCCACGAGGGAGTAGCCGAAGGCGTCCACCGCCCCGTGGTGGTAGGTGTGGTACCACCAGTACCGGTCGGGCGCCAGCCGGAGCAGGGCGAAGCTGAACAGCGGGCCGGAGGCCAGGTCCATGGGACGGGCCAGGTCGGCGCGGACCCAGGCCCGGGCGGCCCGTTCCGGGTCGGGCTCGTCGCCGACGTCGACGACGGGCAGCGCCCAGGGCAGATCGGGTTCCAGGACCTGGACGGGGCCGTCCGCACCGGGCACCAGGCGTACCCGTAAGGCGTCCGCCTCGGCCACCACCTGGCGCAGCGCCGCCTCGAACGCGGCCGGGTCGACCGGTCCGCGGATGTCCAGGTACTCGCCCAGCCTCAGGGCCGGGTCGGTGCCGGGGAACTGCTGCTCGGCGAGCCAGACCTCGCGTTGTCCGGCGGTCACCGGGAGGATCTCGGCCGGCGGGCCGGCCGCGTGGTCGAGGGTCGCCGCACGGCCACCGCCCTGGTGTGCACGAAGCTGTTGACGGGACAACGAGGAACCTCCTGTGGTGCCGGGGACGCCTGAGCACGCCCCGCGGCCGCCGGCCGCGCGCACCGCACGCAGGCGGCGACCGACTCTCCGGAGGCGGCAGTACCGCGCGCAGTGTGTGTGGGGGGGGACGACGGACCTGCCTGGCCAAGGCCGGTTTCAGGCCTCCATCGTGTCAGCCACCAGCGCGGATACCGGCATCCGGAGCAATCAAGCCACTCGAAGGAATGACGTGCCGCGTGCCGTGCCCCCGTGCCGTGACGGGCACGGGCCGGGCCGCCGCGCGGTGTCACCGCCCGGGAGCCGGAGCGCGTGCCGCCGTCCGTACGGGAGCGGCGCCGCGGGGCGCCCGGCCCGGTCCTGGTGCCGCTTCCGGCGCGAGCCGGGCGGCGGTCGGTCCGCGACCCGTGCCCGCCGCCCGGCGGCGACGGCGCGGCAGGACTCGGCCGCGGTCACGGCAGGGCCTCCGCCGTGACGGGCAGTTCGCGGACGCGGTGGCCGGTGGCGTGGACGGGGGCGTGGCGTACGGCATCTGCCCGGGGGTCGGCACGGGTTCCGTGTCATTGTCTGACGCCGCGTCAGGCAGGGTGCGCGCGCCGCCCCGCGCGTCGCTCACACCGCCGGCTGCCGCCGGCCGGCCGGCACTCGTAGGTGGTGGGCCGGCGGTGGAAGCCGGACTGTTCGTTGACCGCCGGCGTGGGGCGTTGTCCGCGGCGTTGCCGGTCATGACCTCGGTGACGTGGGGGTGCTGGTCGCGCGGCCGGCGCAGCAGGTGGGCCTTGAGAGCCACACGCCGAGCCGCGCGACCACGGGACGGAGCGGCGTCGGGGTCCGTGACGGCAGGGCCGCCCCGCGTGGTGCTCGGGCGGTCCGCGAAGGCTTTCCACTCGGTGACGACAAAGTCTGGACGGTCCCGGCGGAAGTTCCTACTGTGTGCGACGCGGTGGTTCCGGCACCACGTGCCGGCCGCCGCACACCTCCGTATCCGGGGCGACGGCGCGCCCCGGCAGCGGTGGATCTTCCACCAGCCCGAGCGAGTTCCCCCACCCCCGGGAACCGTCAGGAGGTCACGTGAGTCCACGGCTGTTGCACCGGCTGGGCAGATGCCTGGCCACAGCGCTCATCTCCTCGTTATGCGTCGGAGGTCTGTCCTCGGCCCCCGCGGCCGCGGCGCCCCGAGCCGCCGAACTTCCGCCCCAGGAGCCGGGAGTCACCCTGCGCGTCTTCGACGTGCAGGTCCCGCTCGACGGGCTCTGCGCCCTGAAACCGGGGCAGACACCCAACATCGACAAGCTGATGCCGGTGATCGACTGGTCGTCGGCGGCGGACTTCGGCATGGAGTCGAGGTTCGTCACCCACGTCCTGGGCAATCTCGCCGCCCCCGGCGCCGGGACCTACGCCTTCCGGCTCACCAGCGACGACGGCTCGCGGCTGTGGATCGACGACCAGCTGGTCGTCGACCACGACGGGCTGCACGGCGCGGAACCCAAGGACGGCACGGTGCAGTTGACGGCCGGCCACCACTCCCTGCGCATCGAGCACTTCGAACGGGACGGCGGCCAGCAGCTCACCCTGGCATGGCGGCCGCCCGGCGCCACCGGCTTCACCGTCGTGCCGAACTCCGCGCTCAGTACGGACGCGGGCGTGGTCCGGGTGACCGCGCCGGGGACCAAACAGTGCGAGGGCGGTACGGACACGCCCGGAGACGGCCTGCCGCTGACCGGCGTGCACCCGAACTACACCCTGACGGACCTGCGTCCCAGCGGCTTCCAACCCCAGGTCTCGGCGATGGACTGGCTGCCGGACGGCCGCCTGGCCGTCGCCACCTGGGGCGGCAGCGACACCACGGCGGGCGAGGTCTACCTCCTCGGCAACGTCACCGGCAGCACCGGTCCGGACCGGGTGACGGTGAAGAAGGTCGCCGGGGGCCTCAGGGAGCCCATGGGCATCAAGTACGTCGACGGCAGGCTGTACGTCTCCCAGAAGCACGAGCTGACCGAGCTCGGCGACACCAACGGCGACGAGGTCACCGACGTGTACCGGCGGGTGGCCACCTGGCCGTTCGGCGGGAACTTCCACGAGTTCGCCTTCGGCCTGCTGTACAAGGACGGCTTCTTCTACCTGAACCTCTCCGTCTCCATCAACTACGGCGGCGCGACGACCGATCCGCAGCCGGCCCGGAACCGCGGCACGACCATCAAGGTCGACCGGGCCACCGGAGCGGTGTCGTACGTGGCCGGCGGGCTGCGCACGCCCAACGGGATCGGCTGGGGGCCCGAAGGGGACCTCTTCGTGACCGACAACCAGGGCGGCTGGCTGCCGTCGTCGAAGCTGGTGCACGTCAAGCAGGACCGGTTCTTCAACCACTACACCAACCCCGCCGGCCCGTTCGACTCCCAGCCGGTGACCAAACCCGTCCTGTGGCTGCCGCAGAACGAGATCGCCAACTCCCCCAGCACCCCGTTGCAGGTGCAGCAGGGGCCCTTCGCCGGGCAGATGCTGTTCGGCGACGTCACCTACGGCGGCATCCAGCGCGGCTTCCTGGAGAAGGTGCAGGGCGAGTACCAGGGCGCGGTCTTCCGTCTCACCCAGGGACTGGAGGCCGGCGTCAACCGGATCAGCGTCGGCCCGGACGGCGCGATCTACGCCGGCGGGCTGGGCGCGGGCGGCAACTGGGGCCAGGAGGGCAAGCTCACCCACGGCCTGCAGAAGCTGACGCCCCACGGCACCGACGCCTTCGACATCCGCGAGATGCGGGCCGTGCCCGGGGGTTTCGCCCTGGAGTACACCCAGCCGCTCTCCGCGGACACGGCGTCCGCCCTGGCCACCCGGTACCGGATCAAGCAGTGGCGTTACGAGCCGACCTCCGCCTACGGCGGCCCCAAGCTCGACGAGGAGACCCTGACGGCGCAGTCGGCGACGCTGTCCGCGGACCGCAGGACGGTGACGCTGGCCGTCGCGGGCCTGAAGGCCGACCGTGTCGTCCACGTGCGGTCGCCGCGGCCGTTCAGCTCGGAGAGCGGTCAGCCCCTGTGGAGCACCGAGGCCTGGTACACGCTCAACCGGCTCCCGGGCGTCACGTCCCGCACGGGCCAGGTGAGGGGCGTCAACGACAAGTGCCTGGACGTCGCCGGGTCCGGCACGGCGGACGGCACCCAGATCCAGCTGTGGACCTGCAACGGCACCGGCGCCCAGACCTGGACGCTCTCCGGGGACGGCACCGTCCGCGCGCTGGACAAGTGCCTGGACGTGTCGGACAGCGGCACCGCGGACGGCACGAAGATCCAGCTGTGGACGTGCAACGGCACCGCGGCCCAGACGTGGCAGCCGAACACGGACGGCACCCTGCGCAATCCCCGGTCCGGCAAGTGCCTGGACGCCTCGGGCGGCACCTGGAACGACGGCACCCCGGTCCACCTCTGGGCCTGCCACACCGGGGTGAACCAGAAGTGGGTGCTGCCCTGATCCGGTGAACCGTTTCCGGTGAACCACCGCGCACAGCAGAGAAGGCCGGGACTCGTCCCGGCCTTCTCGTCGCTCCGCGTCCGTCAGGTCCCTCGTCCGTCAGCTCGCTCGTCCGTCAGGTACTCGTCCGTCAGGGAAGCGTCCACCTCTGGTTGGCGCCGGTGTGGCAGGTCCACAGGTGCACCGGCGTCCCGTCGTTCCAGGTGCCGCCGGACGCGTCCAGGCACTTGCCGGACTGCGGGTTGCGGACGGTGCCGTCGGCCTGCGGGGCCCACCGCTGGGCCGTGCTGCCGTTGCACGTCCACAGCTGGATGCGCGTACCGTCGGCGCTGCCGCCGTTGGACACGTCCAGGCACTTGCCCAGCGCCCTGAGTGTGCCGTCCGCGACGGTCCACCTCTGGGCGCCGGTGCCGTTGCAGGTCCACAGCTGGATCTGGGTACCGTCCGCCGTGCCGGACCCGGAGACGTCCAGGCACTTGCCGTTGACGCCCCTCACCTCGCCCGAACGCGGCTCGGGAGAGGTGCCGGACTGCTTGATGCGGATGTTGCGGAAGGACACGTCGTCACCGGTGCCGTGGTTCTGGATGCCGATGTGCCCCTGGGCCAGGCTGCGCGCCGGGTCCGTGTTGGTGAAGTCGTTGATCTTCCGCCCGTTGAGGAAGAGCTCCAGCCGCTCCCCCGTGACGCGGATCTCGTAGGTGTTCCACTCACCCGGCGGGTTCAGCGCCGCGTCCCGCGCGGCGAGGTCCGCCGACTTGAAGCCGTAGACCGACCCGGTGGTGCGTTCGGCCACGTCGGTGGCGTCGATCTGGATCTCGTAGCCGTTGTTGACCGCCGTCCAGGGGTCGTCGGAGGCCGGGAAGCCCACGAAGACACCGGAGTTGTCGTCCCCGGCCGCCCTCCAGTCAAGCTTGAGGGAGTAGTCCCCGGTGAACTCCTGTGCCTGGTACCACAGCATGCCCAGACCGCCGTACGAGGTCAGGCTGGAGTCGGCGAGGGTGAAGCCGCCGGGGCCGGCCTGCTTCCAGCCGGTGGTGGACGAGCCGTCGAAGAGCGGCCGGTAGCCCGTCTCCGGGCGGCAGTCGGCCTGGGTGCGGTCCGCCGCCCAGCGGATGCCGCCGAGGAGATGGCGGCGGAAGGCGGGCTCGCCGAAGGACTCGTCGGTGTGTCCGCCGCCGGTGTAGAAGGCCCGGCCGCCCTGGTAGTCCTTGCACCAGCTGATCGGGTGGTCGCCCGCCATGGTGCCGCCGCTGTAGCTGGACTCGTCCAGGGACGCCAGGACGTGTGCGGTGCTGCGCGGGTTGGAGCGGTAGTTGTACCACTCGTCCGTGCGCTGCCAGGTGGCGCCCAGGTGGGCCGTCGCGTCGTGGGCCCGGTCCTCGACCTTCACGGTGGCGGACTGGGTCGCGGGGTGCGACTGGAACAGCGCGCCGGCCAGCCCCGCGTAGAACGGCCAGTCGTACTCGGTGTCGGCCGCGGCGTGGATGCCGACGTACCCGCCGCCGCCCTGCATGTACTGCTCGAAGGCGGTCTGCTGGGTGCCGTTCAGGACGTCGCCCGTGGTGGACAGGAAGACGACGGCCTCGTACCGGGCGAGGTTGGCGCCGGTGAAGGCGCCGGCGTCCTCGGTGGCGTCCACGGTGAAGTTGTGCGCGGCGCCCAGTTCCCGCAGGGCCGCGATGCCGTCGTCGATGGAGGAGTGCCGGAAGCCGGCCGTCCTGGAGAAGACGAGCACGTCGTAGGCGGCGTCCGCCGCGGACGCCCGCGCCGGGGCCGTCGCGTCGGTGCCGGTCTGGGCGAGGGCCTGTGGTGTGCCGGCCAGCAGGGCAGCTCCGAGGAGTGCCGTGGCCGCTCTCCGTGTGGTGCGCATGTCTGTCACCGCCTTTCGGTCAGGGAAGGATCCACGTCTGGTTCGCGCCGGTGTGGCAGGTCCACAGGTGGACGGGCGTGCCGTCGCCCCAGGTGCCGCCGGACGCGTCGAGACACTTGCCGGACTGCGGGTTGCGGACGGTGCCGTCGGCCTGCGGGGCCCAGGTCTGGGCCGCGGTGCCGTTGCACGACCACAGCTGGATCCTGGTGCCGTCGGCGTTCGCCCCGCCGTCGACGTCCAGGCACTTGCCCAGTGCGCGCAGGGTGCCGGCGGTGACGGTCCACCTCTGAGCCTCGGAGCCGTTGCACGACCACAGCTGGATCCGCGTACCGTCCGCGGTCTGCGCCCCGTCGACGTCCAGGCACTTGCCGTTGACGCCCCGCACCGGGCCCGCACCCGAGGTGGCGGTCGTGGTGAAGGAGAAGTCGTCGACGTCGAACAGCGAGCCGGTGCCGCCCCTGAAGACCAGGTACAGCGTGGTCGTCCCGGCGGGCTGGCCGGTGAGGGGCGTGGTCACCTCCTGGAACGTCTCCCAGCCGCCGGTCACCGGCACGGCGACGGAGCCCAGCAGGGCGCCGGTCGCCGATCCGGCCCGCACCTCGATCGTCCCGCCGGCCCCGGCGGAGGAGACGCGCGCGGTGAACCGGGCCGCGTTGTCCAGCGCGTAGGGCCGGAAGGAGATCCAGTCGCCGTTCTCGATGTGGCCGACGGTCCTGCCGCCGTGCGCCGGGCCGTGGGCGACGACCTGAACACCCGCCGCGTCGCCGTAGTGCTCCGCCTGGCGGTGCGAGGGCTGGACGACGTGCTGGTCGTGCGTGGTGAGCGCGGGCTGACCGGCCGCGCCCCGGTCGGTGTACTCGGCGTCGACCACGCCGAAGAGGTTGGCGTCCGGGTCGTGCTCGCCGTCGGCCGAGGTCTGCAGCGTGCCGGAGCAGCCGGTCGCCGAGGTCTGCGGGTGGCCGTGGCTGTCGTGCCCGATGATGAAGCTGACCTCGACCCTGGAGCAGTCGATGGTGCCGTCCTCGGGGTCGGTGACCGTGACCCTGAAGGGGATGGCCGCGCCGAAGTCGTGGATGCGGCCGTCGGCCGGCAGGTCCAGACGCACGGTGGGCGCGGTGTTGCCCACCGTGATCGGCACGGAGGCCGTGCCGGACAGGCCGGTGGAGTCGGTCACCGTGAGGGTCGCCGTGTACTGGCCGTTCGCGGTGTACGTGTGCGCCGGGTCGGCGGCCGTCGAGGTGCCCCCGTCACCGAACCTCCAGGAGTAGCTGAGGCCGTCCCCGTCCGGGTCGGAGGTGCCCGCGGAGGAGAACGTCACGTTCAAAGGCGCCCTGCCCGAGGTCACGTTCGCCCTGGCCTGGGCGACGGGCGCGCGGCCCCCGGTGACGTACTCGATCCGGTACAGCGCGGAGTTCGCGTCGCCGTTGAAGTAGCCGGTGCCGTAGTCCAGGACGTAGAGCGCGCCGTCCGGGCCGAAGGCCATGTCCATCACCTGGGTTCCGCTCCAGGGGAAGGCGTTGATGGACTGCACCGTGCCGTCGCCGCCGCTCTCGATCCGCTTGATCCAGCGCCGGCCGAACTCGCCGGCGAAGTAGTCGCCGTCGAACTCCTGGGGGAACTTGACCGCCGAGGTGGAGGCGGCGTCGTAGCGGTAGACGGGGCCGCCCATGGGTGACTCCGAGCCGGAGCCGAACTCCGGTACCGAGCCGCCGTTGTACGGGATCCAGGCGGGCTGGGCGGGCGGCAGGTCGGTGAGGCCGGTGTTGCGCGGCGAGGTGTTCCTCGGGGCCGCGCAGTTGAACGCGGCGCCGGAGGCGCCGGTGGCGAAGTCGTGGTCCACGTAGGCGTCGTTCCTGCCGGTGCAGTACGGCCAGCCGTAGTTGCCGGCCCTGGTGATCCGGTTGAACTCGACCTGCCCGGCCGGGCCGCGGGCGGGGCTGGCGGTGCCCGCGTCGGGGCCGTAGTCGCCCAGGTACACGGTGCCGGTGGCCTTGTCGACGCTCATCCGGAACGGGTTGCGAAAGCCCATCGCGTAGATCTCGGGCCGTGTCCTGGCGGTGCCGGGCGGGAAGAGGTTGCCGGCCGGGATCGCGTACGATCCGTCGGCGTTCACCCTGATCCGCAGGACCTTGCCGCGCAGGTCGTTGGTGTTGCCGGAGGAACGCTGGGCGTCGAAGGCCGGATTGCGGTTCGCGCGCTCGTCGATCGGGGTGTAGCCGTCCGACTGGAAGGGGTTGGAGTCGTCGCCCGTCGACAGGTAGAGGTTGCCCGCCGCGTCGAAGTCGATGTCGCCGCCGACGTGGCAGCACAGGCCCCGGGAGGCGGGGACGTCGAGGATCCTGCGCTCGGTGGCGAGGTCGAGGGTGCCGTCGGCCCTGAGGACGAAGCGGGAGAGCCGGTTGACGCCGTCGAAGGGCGCGAAGTCGGCCGCGGTGCCCGCCGCGGGGGCGTCGCCGGCCGGTGTGCTGAGCCGGGGCGCGTAGTACAGGTACACGTACCGGTTGGTGGCGAAGGCCGGGTCCGCCGCGATCCCCTGCAGGCCTTCCTCGTCGTGCAGGTAGACGTCGAGCCTGCCCGCCACCTTGGTGTTGCCGGCCGCGTCGGTGAGACGGACGGTGCCGTCGCGCGAGGTGTGCAGGACCGAGCGGTCGGGCAGCACCGCCAGGGTCATCGGCTCGCCCGTCTCGGCCACCCCTCTGGCGAGGGTGACCTGCTGGAACTCCGGCGCCGCGGCGGCCTGCGCGGACCGTCCCGGTGCCTCCTCGGCGGCGCCCGCGGGCGTCGCGGGCGTCGCGGGCAGAACGATACCGACGGCGCCTGCCACCGTCGGTACCAGCCATCGCAGGAGTCTTCGTCCTAACGGACTTGTGCGCACAGGTGCCTCCCGGGGGTGGGGTAACGACAGGCCCGAGCGGACCTGCCGTGGGAGTACGGGGCGCGCGCCGTCGCGCCGTGACGCACCGGCCACGAGGTGACGGGTGTGTCACAAGGAAGTTAGCGGTGTTCGTTCGGAGGCGTAAGCCCTTTTGTTCAAGATCTCATCACTTCTTCCTGGGTGCGGACAAAGTGGTCGTTCTCGTCTCGCGGCCAGGTCGAGCCCGTCCGCTCGGCCCGGCACCGACGCCGTGTCACGCGGTCCGCGCCGTCGGCCTGCCGCCCGCGGGGTACCGCGAACCGGGCCGGATGACGGACACCGTCGTCCACCGCGCCGCCGCCACCGAGCTCCGGCCCGGCGCGCCCCCCACCACGGCGGTCCCATGCCCCGGCACCGGGCACCACGCCCGCGCCCGCACCCGCACCCGCACCCGCACCCGCCGCGGCCCCTGCCAGGAGAACTTCCCGTCAGGGAACGCTGGGCTTTCCTGGAGCAACGCATCCGGTCGCCGGCCGGAGCGGACCCGCTGGTGCGCCGACGCGGCGACGGCACTGATTTCTTGCCGACATCAAAAGGTTGCACGCTCGACTGGAGGTATCCATCACTTCAAATGTGACCGGTTCGGCCCGGTTCCGTGTGGAGAGTTTGCGAAGAACGCTGGTAATTTGAGACTGCCGCGATGCCCCGCCAGGTCGGGGAGGGGGAGTCAGGGTTTGCGGCCGCTGCTGCGGCAACACCATCAAACCTCGTACGTCTGTACGGTCTACCTGCGCGAGCGACACGTAGTGCGGAGGGAGGCACAGTCGTGGCCCAGGAAGGGCAGGGGGGACGCGACCAGGGGGCCGACGAGGCGCCTCTGGAGCCCGACGCCACCATGCAGCTGAAGGTCCCGCCGCCGCAGCCGACCGCGGACGAGACCATGCAGCTCCGCGTACCCGAGGACGGCATACCCGCCAAGTCCGGGATATCTTCCATATCGGGTAATTCGGATGATTCACCAGATGAAGCCGAGATATCCGAGGCGTCCGGCACCGCCTCGTCCGACTCCTCCGGCACGCTCTCCCGTCGCCGCCGCAAAGCCCCCCGCCCCTCCCCCGCCGCCCGCCTCGTCGCCGTCCTCGGCCCCCGGCTGGCCCCCGTGCTCGGCCCCGTCGCCGCCCACCTCGCGCCCCACCTGCGCCGGCTGCGCCCGCACTACCCGCGCCCCGGCCGCACCGGCTGGCAGCGCTGGATCCCCTCCTGGCGGCAGACCCTCGGCGGCTTCCTCGCCTCCCTGGGGCTGAGCACCCTCTTCCTGGCCGTCGCCTACGCCGCCACCGACATCCCGGACGATCTCAACACCTACGCCACCCAGCAGGACAACGTGTACTTCTGGGCCGACGGCACCCCGATGGCCCGTACCGGCTGGGTCCAGCGGCAGGCGATGCCGCTGGAGGAGGTCCCCGAGGACGTCCGCTGGGCCGTGCTCGCCGCCGAGAACGAGAGCTTCTACAGCGACCCCGGCATCTCCGTCAAGGGCATCACCCGCGCCCTGCTCCGCACGCTGGGCAGCGGCGACACCCAGGGCGGCTCGACCATCACCCAGCAGTACGTCAAGAACGTCTACCTCAACCAGGACCAGACGCTCAGCCGCAAGTTCACCGAGGCGATGATCGCCCTCAAGCTCGACAACCGGATGAGCAAGGACGAGATTCTCGAAAGCTACCTCAACACCAGCTGGTTCGGCCGGGGCACCTACGGCATCCAGCGCGCCGCCCAGGCCTACTACGGCAAGGACGTCAGCGAGCTCGACGCCAGCGAGGCCGCCTTCCTCGCCTCCCTGCTCAAGGGAGCCGGCCTGTACGACCCCACGCTCAGCGCGGCGAACAAGGAGCGGGCCGTGGAGCGCTGGTCGTGGACCCTGGACCGGATGGTGGCGATCGGCAAGCTGTCGCCGCAGGAGCGCGCGCGGTACAGGACGTTCCCGGCGCCGCTGAAGAGCAACCCGCTGTACGACACCGGTGAGCAGAGCGACTACCTGGTGGAGCTCGTCGCCCAGTACACCAAGAAGAACGCGCACCTCTCCGACAAGGACTTCGACCTCGGCGGCTACCAGATCTACACGACCTTCGAGAAGGACCGCGAGGCGAAGCTCACCGAGGCGGTCACCAAGGCCCGGACGCAGGCGAAGGCCGACCACCCGAAGGCCGCCAAAGCCGCCCACTACGGCGCCGCCTCCATCGCCCCCGACGGCCGTATCCTCGCCGTCTACGGCGGCCCCGACCACCGCAAGCAGGGCTACAACGAGTCCAACGCGACCACCGTGCCCGCCGGTTCGGCGTTCCTGCCGTTCGTCTACGCCGCCGGGCTGGAGCACGGGGTGCGCAAGACCCGCGACGGCGAGCCCACGCCGATCAGCGGGGAGACGCTCTACAACGGTGACGACGAGGTGCCCGTCACCACGCCCGAGGGCCCGTACTGGGACCGCAGCGGCCGCAAGGTCGCCGCCCGCAACGACGGCGGCAGGTCCTACGGGCAGATCTCCCTGCACCAGGCGCTCGCCCTGTCGGTCAACACCCCGTTCATGCAGCTCGGCATGGACACCGGGCTGGAGAACGTGCGCGCCACCGCCGAGGCCGCCGGGCTGCTGTCCTCCAGCATCGGCGCACAGGTGCCCACCCTGTCCACCGGCAGCTCCACGCCCAGCGCCATCCGCATGGCCAGCGGCTACGCCACCTTCGTCGCCGACGGGGTGCACGTGGAGCCCTACTCGGTACGGCGCGTCACCCACAACGGCCACAAGATCGCCCTGGACAAGCCGCCCACCCGCCGCGCGATGGACACCGGCACCGCCCGCGAGGTCCAGTCCGCCCTCACCGACGCCTTCCGCGCCGCCCACCCGGACGCCGCCCCCGCCGACGCCGAGACCGCCGGGAAGGTGGGCACCACCGAGAACGACACCGCGGCCTGGTACGTCGGCAGCGCCGAGAAGGTGACCACCGCGGTCGTCGTCTACCGCATCGACCTGAACAAGAGCCTGGAACCCCTGCCGCTCCAGGGACTGGACGGCACGGGAACCGACAGCGTCCCGTACGGCATCTGGTCTCGTGCCATGAGTCCGCTCGGCTGACCACCGGCGCGCGACCCGGCACCGCCCAGCCCCTGTCCCCAAGAGATTGAGCCGCAAGATGAAACAGCCGTCGGGCCGCCGCCGCAAGGCCCGCGCACCTCGCCGCCCCGCCGCCCGCCCGGGATTCCTCACCCTGGCGGCGTTCCTCGTCGTCACCTCCCTCGTCGCCGGCTACCTGGTGCTCAGCCGCACCGGCAACACCGCCTCGACCGCGTCCGCCCGGGACGGCTCGGGGAAGCACCCGGCGTCGCGGGCGACCGAGGAGGCCGAGTGGGACGGCAAGGTGAAGGTGCTCGGCGACGGCTCGACCTCCTACACCGGCCCGCAGCGCGACCAGCTGAAGCCGCAGCCGCTCAAGCCCGGCCAGAAACCGCCGCAGTTCGTGGTCTTCTCCTGGGACGGCGCCCTGCAAGGGGACGACGAGCTGTTCTCGCACTACCGTGAGATGGCCCAGCGGTACAACGCGCACATGACGTTCTTCCTCACCGGTATCTACCTGCTGCCCAAGAGCAGGAGCGACCTGTACTCCCCGCCGCAGCACACCCAGGGCACCGCCGCGATCAGCTTCCCCACCGACGAGCACATACGCACCACCCTGGAGCAGCTCGCCGGCGCCTGGGAGGACGGCAACGAGATCGGCACCCACTTCAACGGCCACTTCTGCGGCGAGGACGGCGGCGGCGACTGGAGCGTCGCGGAGTGGAAGAGCGAGATCGACCAGTTCTACGCGTTCGTGGAGAAGTGGAAGACCCACACCGGCTACACCGACATCGACCCGCTGCCCTTCGACATCCGCAAGGAGGTCACCGGCGGCCGCGCCCCCTGCCTGGAGGGCCAGGAGAACCTGCTGAAGGCGGCCAGGAGCTACGGCTGGCGCTACGACGCCAGCTCCGCCGGCGACTTCCAGATCTGGCCGGCGAAGAAGAACGGCATCTGGGACTTCCCGCTCCAGATGCTCCCGTACGAGGGCGGCAAGTACCAGGGCCTGTCGATGGACTTCAACTTCCTCTACAACCAGTCCGACGGCGAGACCGACGGCGACCCGGCCATGTACCCGCAGTGGCAGCAGGAGACCATCGACACCTACATGGCCGGGTTCGACCGCGTCTACTACGGCAGCCGCGCCCCGCTGTTCATCGGCAACCACTTCGAGCAGTGGAACGGCGGCATCTACATGAACGCCGTCGACGAGCTCATCAAGACCGTGTGCGTCAAGAAGGACGTCAAGTGCGTGTCCTTCAAGGAACTCGCCGACTGGATGGACGTCCAGAAGCCGGCCACGCTGGAGCGGCTGCGCAGCCTGGACCCGGCGCAGTCCCCGGACTGGTCCACCGTCGTGCAGTGACCGCCACCGTCCGGTGCGCCGGGCGGCGGTGACGGTCCGGTAACTCCCTCTGGTTCACGGTGCAACCCTCTTCACACCGGCCGCATACGCCATGCAAGGATGCCGCTGACCTCGGCATACCTGCGCCGGGGCCAGAGGGGAACATCAGTGAAGTCAAGGAAATTGAGCCGTACGCGGCGTCGCGCGACCGTACTGACGGCGGCCGCCGCCTCGGTCGTCGCGGGTGCGGCGCTGCTGCCCAACTGGAGCGCGGGCGCGTCCTCGTCGGCCGAGCCCGAGGTGGACGCCACCACCAAGGCCACGTTCCAGCGTCTGGCCGACGCGGTCTTCACCGACCGCACCAACGCCCTGGTGGACCGGCCGGGCAAGGGGAAGAAGCCGCTGATCGACGGCTTCTCCGGCGAGGTCGCGGTCTCCTCCGGGACGGCCCGGACCGAGGACAGCGCCCTGGACCAGCTCGGCGACCGCAGGGAGGGGCTCGCCCGGCTCGGCGAGAAGTACAGCGCGGCCAGCACGTCCGTCACCCTGGACCGCACCAGCGTCAAGGGCCGCAAGGCCGTCGTCACGGTCACCGAGACCACGTCGCTGACGTACGAGAAGGTCCGCGGTGACGAGCCGAGGACGACCGGGTTCCAGGCGCACCACAGGCTGACCTTCCAGGCCGACCGGCGCGGCGACTGGCGGCTGACCGGCATCCGGGGGACCGACGACGGCTACCTCGCGGTCAACCAGACCGCCAGGCCGCGGGTCGCCGCCGCGACCACCACCCAGAACACCATGCCGTCGGCCCCGCGCGCGGCCATCACCCTGCCCGCGCCGTCCAACCCGAAGAACTTCACCGCCGGCGGCTACGACTACAAGGCGATGGCCGCCTACGCGGAGAAGTACTGGAGCACCTACAACACGGCCTACCCGGACTTCAACGGGCAGGGCGCGGGCGGCGACTGCACCAACTTCGTCAGCCAGTCCCTGAAGGCAGGCGGCTGGAAGCACGTGCCCGGCTACGTGTACGACTACACCCGGTGGTTCGGCACCGCCGACATCCAGTCGCACTCGTTCGTCGGGGTCAACGAGTGGTCCTGGTTCGCGCTGAACTCCCAGCGCGTCACCAGCCTCGCCAACGTCCACCAGATGGACGTCGGCGACGTGCTCCAGGTCGACTTCGACCGGGACGGGTCCAAGGACCACACGATGATCGTCACGTACCGCAGCCGCCAGGGCGTGCCGTACCTGACGTACCACTCCACCAACACCTACCGCCGGTCGGTGGCGAGCATCATCGCGGCGTACCCGAGCGCCGCGTACTACGCCTACCGCACCTGACCGGCTCCGCCGACCGGTCCCGCCGCGCCGCCGGCCGGGGCGGCGGGACCGCCGGACGGGCCGGGAGAACGCCGGCCACGGCAGGCCGGGCTTCCAGCCGCCGCGGGCGTTCACGCAGCGTGCCGACGCCGCCCCGCACCGTGGCCTTGACGGCGTCCAGGACGAACGCCGCCCGCGGGTCGCGCCGCCGGTGGCCGTCCATCGCGGCCGGGTACTGCCCCGCAGGCAGCTTCTCCGCCACGCCCACGTCCGCCATGGGGCGCAGGCCGGCCGGGGAGATCGCCGTCATGGTGATCACCGTCGCGGTCGCGGCCCACATCCGGCCATCGGCGGCGTCGCCGGCCCGGTCACCGCGCCGGCGGTCGTCGCCAAGCGGGTCGCCCGGGTCGTCGGGGTCGCGGCCGTGGTGGACCCGGACGGCGGTGCGGCGGTGCGTCGCGTGACGGGCGAGCTGTTCTTCGCCTCCCCCAACGACCTCGTCCACCCGTTCGACTGCAAGGGCGACCCGGACCGGATCGTCATCGCCCTGTCCGCGGCGCGCATCCGGGACGCCTCGTCCGTAGCCGCGCTGGACGCCGTCCAGGCCAGGTACGCCCGGCGCGGCAGGACCGCCGGCGGCCAGCGCGATCACCGGCCTGCACGAGCCCGGCGATCGTATCCACGAACCGCTCAGCGGCGGGCTCGCGGCCGGCCACTGGCCGGCCGCACGCACACGGCGGGGCACCGCGTCCGCACGGCCGGGCGCCGTACCCGCGTGGCCGGGCCCCATACCCGCGCGGCCGGGCGCCGTACCCGCGTGGCCGGGCCCCATACCCGCGCGGCCGGGCGCCGTACCCGCGTGGCCAGGCCCCATACCCGCGCGGCCGGGCGCCGTTTCCGCACGGCCGGGCGCCGTACCCGCGTGGCCAGGCCCCATAC
>NZ_JBHMCY010000046.1:25697-58935 GCF_042430725.1 Streptomyces cinereospinus
ATACCCGCGTGGCCAGGCCCCATACCCGCGTGGCCAGGCCCCATACCCGCGTGGCCGGGCGCCGTTTCCGCACGGCCGGGCGCCGTACCCGCGTGGCCAGGCCCCATACCCGCGTGGCCGGGCGCCGTTTCCGCACGGCCGGGCGCCGTTTCCACGCGGCCGGGCGCCGTACCCGCACGGCCGGGCGCCGTTTCCGCACGGCCCGGTGGAGATCACGTTTTCCGGAGGGGGACGGGTGGAACTCGTGCGCTCGTCGAACCCGTACGGAAGGCAGGAGGCCGACGTGACCGACCCGCAGCACACCCGCCAGAATCCGGCGACCCAGCACCCGACGCCCGAGTTCCCGTCGCAGGACCAGCCCCACCCCGGCTGGACCGGCCCCATGGACCCGCCGCCGGACCACGGTGAGGACTCCTACCGCGGCACGGGCCGCCTCACGGACCGCAAGGCCGTCATCACGGGCGGGGACTCCGGAATCGGCCGGGCCGTGGCGCTCGCCTTCGCCCGGGAGGGCGCGGACGTGCTCTTCACCCACCTCCAGGAGGAGGAGAACGAGGCGCGCGAGACCGCCCGGCTGGTGGAGGACGCCGGCCGCAAGGCGGTCGCGGTCTCCTGCGACATCCGCGAGGAGGAGAACTGCCGCGCGCTGATCGAGCGGGCGGTCGCCGAGTTCGGCCGCATCGACGTGCTGGTGAACAACGCCGCGTACCAGATGTCGCAGCCGGACGGGATCGAGGCGATCCCGACCGAGCAGTTCGACCGGGTGATGCGCACCAACCTCTACGGGATGTTCTGGCTGACGAAGTTCGCCCTGCCGCACATCCCGGAAGGCGGCAGTGTCGTCAACTCGACCTCGGTGCAGGCGTACAAGCCCAGCCCGCATCTGCTGGACTACGCGATGACCAAGGGCGCGATCGTGACCTTCACCCAGGGGCTGGCCCAGATGCTCGCGGAGCGCGGGATCCGCGTCAACGCGGTCGCGCCCGGCCCGGTGTGGACGCCGCTGATCCCCGCGACGATGCCGGACACCGCGGAGTTCGGCAAGCAGAGCCCGCTGGGCCGCCCGGCGCAGCCCGCCGAACTGGCACCGGCCTACGTCTACCTGGCCTCCCAGGAGGCCAGCTTCATCACGGGCGAGATCCTCAACGCGACCGGTGGCACGCCGCTGCCCTAGCACGCCGGGCGACGGCACCGGACGAACACCCGGAGGCAGACCGATGAGTGAGCAGACACCGTCCCAGGCCGAGGGCGAGCGGGACGACGACCTGGGCGCCGAGTTCACACGCGACCCGGGCCGGCGTGCCGCCGACCCGCCCCGGACCACTCCGTCCCAGGCGGAAGGGGAGCGCGACGACGCCGACGAGGAGGAGCGACCGCTGCCCGGCGGGGCGGACGGCGGCCCCGCGCGGGCCCGCGACGCGGCGGAGCCGGGGGCCCACTCCGGGGCCGAAAGCCGGCCCCGGGACCGCGTGGTGCCCGGTACGGCCAGTGCCGCCGAGGGCTACGGGGACCGGGGCGGGACCTCGGGAGGCGCTCCGCTGTCCGGGGTCGAGCAGACCGAGCAGACCGAGCAGACCGAGGAGGGCTGACGGAGAGCGGGGGCGGCGGGGGCGCGGGAAGGGAGCCTGGAGCATGCGGCACGACGAAACGACCGGCAAGGTGCAGGCCCTCGCGCACCTCCCGGACCGCGGTCCGGTGAACTCGCGACCCGGTCCGTGCTCCGGACGCCGGCGGAACGGCTGCCCACCGGGCTCGCCGGCCATCTGGCCGCCCAGTTGCCGCGGGACCTGGCGGCCTGCGTCCGCGAAGCGACCGCCTCGGCCGCCTCGGACGGGCGGCCGGGCGGCGCCGGGGAGCGGTTCGGCCTGACGGCCTTCGCGGACCGCGTCGCGGCCCGGGCCGGCACCACGAAGGACACGGCACTGCGCTACTGCGCCGCGCTGGCGGAGGCCCTCGACGCCGCCGTCTCACCCGAGGAGATGCGCAAGCCGACCGGCGCCCTGCCCGCCGGCATCCGCGCGCTGCCGCTCGCGGCGCGGACCGACGAGCCCGCGCAGTAGGCACCACCGCGCTCAGGGTTCGCCGTGCGCCGGCCGGGGCCGCTCGGCGCGCAGGTGCCTGCCGCACCACCGCCGGGCGGCGTCGGCGACGTCCTCCAGCGCCCCGGGCTCCTCGAACAGGTGGGTGGCCCCCGGTACCACGTGCAGCGCGTGCGGGGCGCGCAGCCGGCCGGCCGCCTCCTGGTTGAGCCGCAGCACCTCGCGGTCCTCGCCGCCGACGATCAGCAGCACCGGCACCCGTACGGCGTCCAGCGCGTCGCCCGCCAGGTCGGGCCGTCCGCCGCGGGACACGACGGTCAGCACCCGGTCCGGGCGTTCGGCGGCGGCGACCAGGGCCGCCGCCGCGCCGGTGCTGGCGCCGAAGACGACGACCGGGAGCCCGCGGGTGTCGTCCTGGGTGTCCAGCCAGTCGATGGCGGCGACCAGTCGGCGGCCCAGGAACGGGATGTCGAAGCGGTGCTCGCCGGTCAGCGCGTCGTGCCGTTCCTCCCGCTCACTGAGGAGGTCCATCAGCAGCGTGCCCATGCCCGCGGTGCGCAGCTCGGCGGCGACCGTCCGGTTGCGCGAGCTGTGCCGTGAACTGCCGCTGCCGTGCGCGAACAGCACCACCGCCCGCGCGGGCGCCGGCACGACGAGGTCGCCCGGAAGCATCGCCTCGTCCGTGGGCACCAGAACCATGTCGGAAATCATCGACATCAACTTCTTCCCCGGCTCGCGGCCTCGCGTGTGGGAGCATCCGGTTCTTCCCCGACCGCGTACCCGCCCCGCCGGTGCGGGACGCGTACGGCGCCCGGCGGATCGCCGGAGGCGGGCACGGCTACTTCCGTTCACTTTGGGTAACATATGAGTCGCATTGAGTTATTACCGTCCGGTGATCGAAAGCGGTTGAGCATGGCGGTGACGCAGAGGACCGACATCGCGACGGCGACGGCCGACGCCGGACAGGAACCGCTCGTCTCGCCCGTGAACTCGCACAACGAGTGGGATCCGCTGGAGGAGATCATCGTCGGGCGTCTGGAGGGCGCGACGATCCCCTCCGGGCACCCGGTGGTGACCTGCAACATCCCGCCCTGGGCGGCGCGGCTGCAGAGACTGGCCGCCGGATTCAGGTACCCGGAGACGCTGGTCGAGCGGGCA
Organism: Streptomyces cinereospinus; assembly: GCF_042430725.1. Taxonomy (NCBI): domain Bacteria; kingdom Bacillati; phylum Actinomycetota; class Actinomycetes; order Kitasatosporales; family Streptomycetaceae; genus Streptomyces; species Streptomyces cinereospinus. Next base: position 28,895 of record NZ_JBHMCY010000046.1, read on the forward strand.
CAGGAGGAGCTCGACCGGTTCGTCGCCCTGCTGGAGTCGCTCGGCATCACGGTCCGGCGCCCGGAGGCGGTCGACCACAGGCGGCGCTACGCCACCCCCGACTGGTCGTCGCGCGGCTTCTGCAACACCTGTCCGCGCGACAGCATGCTGGTGATCGGCGACGAGATCATCGAGACGCCGATGGCCTGGCCGTCCCGGTACTTCGAGACCCACTCCTACCGCCCGGTCCTCAAGGACTACTTCCGGCGCGGCGCGCGCTGGACGGCGGCGCCGAAGCCGCAGCTCACCGACGAACTGTTCGAGCCGGACTTCCGCATCCCCCGGGCCGGCGAGCCCATGCGCTACATCCTCACCGAGTTCGAGCCCGTCTTCGACGCGGCCGACTTCGTGCGTGCGGGACGGGACCTGTTCGTCACCCGGAGCAATGTCACGAACCGGATGGGCATCGACTGGCTGCGCCGGCATCTCGGCCCCGGCTACCGCATCCACGAGATCGAGAGCCGCTGCCGTACGCCCATGCACATCGACACCACGTTCGTGCTCCTGGCCCCCGGCAAGGTGCTGGTCAATCCCGACTACGTCGACGTCGACCGGCTGCCCGACGTGCTGGGCTCGTGGGACGTCCTGATCGCCCCCGAGCCCAGGCCGATCGACGACCGGCTGCTGAGGCTCACGTCGATGTGCGGCAAGTGGCTCAGCATGAACGTGCTGATGGTCGACGAGAAGCGGGTCATCGCGGAGCGCCACCACACGGCCATGCTGCGGGCGCTGGAGAGCTGGGGCTTCGAGCCGATCCCCTGCGATCTGCTGCACTACGCGCCGTTCGGCGGCTCGTTCCACTGCGCGACCCTGGACGTCCGGCGCCGGGGCACGCTCGAGTCGTACGCCGCCTGACGCCTTCCCGGCCGGTCCGCGGCCCTCCGTGTTCCGTTTTGTCCTCTGGTGCACGCGCGTAGACCTCGGGCACGATCGTTCGGCTCCACCTGCACAGCCGCCCCGCAGGAAGCATGGCCCCCGCAGGAAGGTCACCCCATGCAGCCGCTCAAGGCCTCGAAGGCCCTCCAGGTCCGTTCCGCGCTGACCGCTCTCGCGCTCGTCGTCGCGCCCGGCGTCGCCGTCGTCGGGACCGCGGGCCCGGCGCACGCCGCCACCAAGATCAGTCACGCCACCGCGACCTCGATGTTCCGCCAGGCAGGCATCACCTGGTCGTCCTCCGGAAACTGCTCCGACCGCAACAACCCGGCCTGTACGTCGTTCGAGCAGCTGAACCTCGCCAGCGCCCAGGGCGCGCAGACGCTGAAGCAGGCCAGCGGCTGCGCGCTGAACATCACCGGCGGCACCGAGACCGGGCACGCCTCGGGGACGTACTCGCACTGGAACGGCTACAAGCTCGACTACAGCAAGTACACCTGCGTCGGCAACTACATCAAGAACACCTTCACCTACATCGGAGTGCGCGGTGACGGCGCCCCGCAGTGGCGGTCCGGCTCCGGCAACGTCTACGCCGACGAGGGCAACCACTGGGACGTGACGTACTACAACTGCGGCGGCTGCTGAGCCCCGCGCACGCCGGGCGGCCGTCGCGGGACGGCCGCCCGGTCAGGCCGTCGCGGGCGCCGGGCCGACCAGCTCGGACAGGACGTCCTCCATGGTCACGAACCCGAGGACGGCGCCCGTGGCGCCGGTGACCGCGGCCAGGTGGCTGCCGTCGGCCCGCAGGGCGGTCAGGGTGTCGTCCAGCGGGGTGTCGATGCGGACCCGGGTGACCCGGTGCAGCGCCTCGCGCGGGAAGGGCCGGTCGCGGTAGGCGACCCCGAGGGTGTCCTTGATGTGCAGGTAGCCCAGGAGGCTGCCGTTCGGGCCGCTGACGGGGAAGCGGGAGTAGCCCGCCCCGGCGGCGATCCGCTCCAGTTCGGCCGGGGTGACGGTGTGGCCGACGGTGTGCATCCGCGGCACGGGGACGAGGATCTCGCCCACCGGTCGGGTGCCCAGCTCCAGGGCGTCGCGCAGCCGCTCGCCGTCGGCGGGCGACAGCAGTCCGGCCGCGCTGGAGTCGACGACCATCCGCGCGAGCTGGTCGTCGGTGAAGACCGCCTCCACCTCGTCCTTCGGCTCGACCCGCAGCAGCTTCAGCAGCGTGTTGGCGAAGGCGTTGATGCCGAACACCACCGGGCGCAGCGCCCGGGTGAGGGCGACGAGCGGCGGGCCGAGCAGCAGCGCGGTCGGCACGGGCGCCGCGAGGGCGATGTTCTTCGGGACCATCTCACCGATCAGCATGTGCAGGTACGTCGCCGCGGAGAGGGCGATGACGAACGCGATCGGGTGCACCAGCCCGTGCGGGACGTGGGCCGCCTCGAAGGCGGGTTCCAGCAGGTGCGCGATGGCCGGTTCGGCGACCGCGCCCAGCACCAGCGAGGAGACGGTGATGCCGAGCTGGGCGGTGGCCATCATCGCGGACAGGTGCTCCAGGGCCCACATCGTCATCCGGGCCCGGGTGTCGCCCGCCTTCGCGCGCGGCTCGATCTGGCTGCGCCGCACGGAGATCAGGGCGAACTCGGCGCCGACGAAGAAGGCGTTGGTCAGCAGGGTCAGGGCGCCGACGGCGAGCTGCAGCACGGTCATCGGGACGCCTCCCCCGTCGAGCCGCCCGTGGTCGCGGTGCGGACCGGCGTCCGGGCGGGTGCGGTGATGAGCACGCGGCCGGCGCGGTGGTGGTCGACGTCGAGGACGTCCAGGCGCCAGCCGTCGTCCAGGTCGAGGACGTCGCCCTTCGCGGGGATGCGCGCGAGCCGGGTGGCGACCAGGCCGGCCACGGTCTCGTACGGACCCTCGGGGGCCGTCAGTCCTATCCCGGCGAGCTGGTCGATGCGGACGGAGCCGTCCGCCTCCCAGGCCGGGCGCCCGTCCGCGGCCGCCGGGGTGGGCAGCAGGTCGGGGACCTCGACGGGGTCGTGCTCGTCGCGGACCTCTCCGACGACCTCCTCGACGATGTCCTCCATCGTCGCCACGCCCGCCGTGCCGCCGTACTCGTCGATGACCACGGCCATCGTGCGGGTGGTGCGCAGCCGGTCCAGGAGCCGGTCCGCGGTCAGGCTGTCGGGCACCAGCAGGGGCGCGGTGGCCAGCTCGGTGACCGGTGTGACCGCGCGCCGGTCCGGCGCCAGCGCCAGGACGTCGCGGATGTGGACGGTGCCGATGACGTCGTCCAGGGTGTCGCGGTAGACCGGGAAGCGGGACAGGCCGGTGGCGTGCGTGAGGTTCGCGGCGTCGGCGGCCGTGGCCCGCGCCTCCAGGGCCTTGACGTCGACCCGGGGGGTCATGACGTTCTCCGCGGTCAGCTCGCCGAGGTGCAGGGTGCGCACGAAGAGCTCGGCGGAGTCGGCCTCCAGCGCGCCCTCGGCGGCGGAGTGCCGGGCGAGCGCGACCAGTTCCTCGGGGCTGCGGGCGGAGGCCAGCTCCTCGGCGGGCTCCAGGCCGAAGCGGCGGACGAAGCGGTTCGCGGTGCCGTTCAGGTGCCGGATGAACGGCCCGAAGGCGGCCGTGAAGCCGCGCTGCGGGCCCGCCACCACCTTCGCGACGGCCAGCGGGCGGGAGATCGCCCAGTTCTTCGGCACCAGCTCGCCGACCACCATCAGCACCATGGTGGACACGGCCACGCCGAGCACGGTCGCCGCGGTGGACGCCGCGCCGCCGAGGCCGGCCGCCGCCAGCGGCCCGCGCAGCAGCGCCGCGAGGGACGGCTCGGCGAGCATGCCGATCACCAGGGAGGTGACGGTGATGCCGAGCTGGGCGCCGGACAGCTGCACCGTCAGACGGCGTACGGCCTTCAGGGCGCCCTCGGCGCCGCGTTCACCCGCGGCGGCGGCCCGCTCCAGGTCCCCGCGCTCGACGGTGGTCAGGGAGAACTCGGCGGCCACGAAGACCGCGCAGGCCAGTGTGAGCAGGAGGGCCAGCAGGAGCAGCAGGACCTCGGTCACCGTGCCACCCCCGTTCCCTCACTGGCGTGGCGTGGGTGGGGCATGGCACGGCTGGTACTGGGAGGCTCACCCATTGCGGGAACGTGGCTCCTTCTCGTAGGTCGGGACGGGCGTCGTCGACGCCCGCCCCCATGGTAAAGGACGAGCAAAGGTCCGGGAGGGCCACGTCGCCCCTCGCCGCCCGGGAGCCGGACCGACACCGCCGTGCGGGCCCGGCCACGGCACCTACGATGGTGGGCACAGGCCCGAGCCGGGGCGCCCGAGCGCGTCACCACGGCGGCCGCCGCAGGTGCCCCGCGAGAGAGGGGGCCGCCATGGGCGCGACACGACTGAGCAGTACGCCGCTGCCGGGGATCGGTGTCCGTTACGACCTGACCACTCACGAACGCCGGCACCTGTCGGTCGTCGCCCACCGCGACGGGGAGCGGACCCTGAGCGCGTACCGCAGGGACGACCCGGACGACTGCGCCCTGTCCGTGCGGCTGACCACCGAGGAGGCGGCCGCCCTCGTCGACGCGCTGCTGCCCGCGCACCACACACCGAACGTGCTGTCCACCACCGGTCCGGGGCTGGTGGCGGAGCGGATCGAGCTGTCCATGACCGCGTACTGGAACGGACGGCTGCTCGGCGAGACCCGGATCCGCGCCGCGACCGGCGCCTCGGTCGTGGCCGTGCTGCGCCGGGCCGAGGCGATCCCCTCCCCCGCGCCGGACTTCCGGCTGGCCGGCGGCGACACACTGATCGTGATCGGCACCCGTGAGGGCGTGGAGGCGGCCGCCGGCATCCTCGGGCGGGAGTGAGCCGCCGTGCACTCCTCCGCCGTGTTCCTCATCGAGTTCGGGGCGGTCATCCTCGCCCTGGGCCTGCTGGGCCGGTGCGCCGGGCGGCTGCGGATGCCGCCGATCCCCCTGTACCTGCTGGCCGGGCTCGCCTTCGGCCAGGGCGGGCTGCTGCCACTGGGGGCCAGCGAGGAGTTCATCGCCGTCGGCGCCGAGATCGGCGTCATCCTGCTGCTGCTGATGCTCGGCCTGGAGTACACGGCCAGCGACCTGGTCTCCAACCTCCGGGCGCACTACCCGGCCGGGCTGGTCGACGCCGCCCTCAACGCCCTGCCGGGCGCGGCGCTGGCGTTGCTGCTCGGCTGGGGTCCGGTCGCGGCCGTCGTCCTGGCGGGCGTCACCTGGATCTCGTCCTCCGGCCTGATCGCCAAGATCCTGGGCGACCTGGGCCGGCTGGGCAACCGGGAGACCCCGGTGGTGCTGAGCATCCTGGTCCTCGAGGACCTCTCCATGGCCCTGTACCTGCCGGTCCTCACGGCCCTGCTGGCGGGCACCGGGCCGGTGGCCGGCGGCGTCACGCTGGCCATCGCGCTCGGCGCCGCCGCCGTCGTCCTGGTCCTGGCGGTGCGCTGCGGCCGCCTCATCTCGCGGTTCGTCTCCAGCGACGACCCGGAGAAGCTGCTGCTGGTCGTCCTGGGGCTCACCCTGCTGATCGCCGGGCTCGCCCAGCAGGTGCAGGTGTCCGCGGCCGTGGGCGCGTTCCTGGTCGGCATCGCGCTGTCCGGCGAGGTCGCCCAGGGGGCGTACAGCCTGCTCGCGCCGCTGCGGGACCTGTTCGCCGCCGTGTTCTTCGTCTTCTTCGGCCTCAGTACCGACCCGGCGAGCATTCCGCCGGTGCTGCTGCCCGCCCTCGCCCTGGCCGTGGTCACCACCCTGACCAAGATCGCCACCGGGCACTGGGCCGCCGGCCGTGCGGGCGTGGCGCGGAAGGGCCGCTGGCGGGCGGGCGGCACGCTGGTGGCGCGCGGCGAGTTCTCCATCGTCATCGCCGGGCTCGCCGTCACCGCCGGGATCGAGCCCGCCCTGGGCCCGCTGGCCACGGCGTACGTCTTCCTGCTGGTCCTCGTCGGCCCGCTCACCGCCCGCTACGCCGAACCCGTCGCCACCCGCCTGCGCCGCCGCGGGTCCGCGGCGCGGGCCGGGGCCGGGCAGGGTCCCGGCCGGCCCTCCCCGGACGACCAGGACCCGGCGGGCCGGGCCTGACCCGCGGGGCCGCACGCCCGCAGCCCCTGCCGACGGCGAGTGTACGAACGTACGCCTTGAGTGTACGATCGTACGCATGCCGACGGACCACTTCGCTGATGACCCCCGTTCGCACCTGGAGCGCATGCTCGCGGGCGACCTCTACATCGCCGACGATCCCGAGATGGCCCGCAGGCAGCAGCGGGCCGTGCGGCTGGCCGCCCGCTTCCAGGCCGCCTACGCCGAGGACGCCGGCGCGGCCCTGCCGATCCTCCGAGAGCTGCTCGGCGCGGTGGGCGAGGAGGTGCACGTACGGCCGCCGCTGCACGTCGACTACGGCAGCAACATCGCCATCGGCGCCCGCACCTTCGTCAACTACCACCTCACGGCACTGGACGTCGCGGCGATCACCATCGGCGAGGACTGCCAGATCGGGCCGAACGTCCAGCTGCTGACCCCCACCCACCCGCTGGAGCCGGGGCCCCGGCGCGACAAGCTGGAGACCGCCCGCCCGATCACCATCGGGAACAACGTGTGGCTCGGCGGCGGCGCCATCGTGCTGCCCGGCGTCACCGTCGGCGACGACTGCGTGATCGGCGCGGGCGCCGTGGTGACGAAGGACGTGCCCGCGGGCGTCGTCGCCGTCGGCAACCCCGCCCGCCAGGTCCGCACCCTCTGAGGGCCCCTGCCATGGCGACCGGGCACACCGACCCGCAGCGGCGGGAACGCATCCTCGCGGCCACCCTCGACGTCATCGCCGAGGAGGGCGTCGGCGGGGTCTCCCACCGGAAGATCGCCGAGCGTGCCGGTGTCCCGCTGGGGTCGATGACGTACCACTTCAGCGGCATGGAGGAGCTGCTGCGGGAGGCGTTCGGCCGGTTCACCGACCACATCGTGGACGTCTTCGACGCCCACCTCGGCGGGGCGGCCGACCGCGACGCGGCGCGCGAGGCGGTGACCGGCCTCGTCCACGCCCTGTCCGAGGGGAGCCGGCGGGACCTCGTGCTCACCCAGGAGCTGTACACGCTGGCGGCCCGCCGGCCCGCCTACCGGGAGCTCACCCACACCTGGATGCGGCGCAGCCGGGCCCATCTGGAGAAGCACTTCGACCCCGGCACGGCCCGCCAGCTCGACGCCCTCGTCGAGGGCCTGATCCTGCACCGGGCGCTGGCCCGCGAACCCCACGACCGGGCGCTGACCCGCGAGGCCGTCCGCCGCGTCACCACGGTCCGCCGGTGACACCGCGAACCGCCCGTGCGGCACGGGACCTGACCCTGTGCCGCACGGGCCCGGCGGCCGGGGCGGTCAGCCCGGGCGGGGGCCGGGCTCGGAGTCGTCGGGGTCGACGCCGGTGAAGGCCTCGTCGTCCTTGGTGCCGCTGGGGCGGCCGGAGCGGCCCCGGCGGCCGGTGTCCCGCATGCCCCGGTCGGGCTCTTCGGCGTAGTCCTCGCCGCTGCGCCCCTCACTGCCGGCCACGTCGCCGGGGACGGACGTGCGCTCCTCCTTGGACTTCCGGCGGCCCGGCCCGGGCTTCGGCGCGTGCTCCCCGGCATGGAAGGAGCGCCGAGCGCTGGGGTTGTCCTGCTGCCGCGTCTCGTCGACGTCGGGGGACCAGCCGTGGTGCTCGGTCCCCTCGTGCCTGCTCGGCCCGCCGCCGCGGGACGGCTTCGATGACTTCTGTTCCTTGGACATGCGCCGACCTGCCTGTCCGCTGTCGGGAGGGGCACGCTCCTGGTGCCCGGACGGAAGCGATTCTTCCACTTACCGTCATGACCGGCATGCCGGACCTTTCTGGCCGTGTCCGGCCAATGGTCGGCGGCCAGACGGCGGGGAACCGGCCTCCTCCGGGTGACCGGCGCAATTCGCGCCGAGGCCCGCCGAGGCTTCTGTACGACCATCACGGGCATGCGCATCCTGCTCATCGGCAGTGCCTACAACAGCCTCACCCAGCGGGTGGACGCCGAGCTGCGCGAGCGCGGGCACCCGGTCGCCGTCGAGGTGACGCCGCGCGGCGACGACGTGCGGGCGGCCGTCCGGCGGCACTCCCCCGACCTGGTCGTGGCGCCGATGCTGAAGGCCGTCGTCCCGCGCGACGTGTGGGCGGAGCACACCTGCCTGATCGTCCACCCCGGACCCGTCGGCGACCGGGGGCCCTCCTCGCTGGACTGGGCCGTCCAGGAGGGCGTGGACGCGTGGGGCGTGACCGTGCTCCAGGCGGACCAGGAGATGGACGCCGGGCCGGTGTGGGCGACCGCCTCCTGCCCCGTCCCCCGGGTCGGCAAGAGCGACCTGTACCGCAACGAGGTGTCCGACGCGGCCGTCGCGGCGGTGCTGCTGGCCGTGGAACGGTTCGCCTCCGGCCGCCACACACCGCGGGACCAGGACACCTCGCCCGGCACCCCCGGCGCGCGGACCCGGCCCGCGATGCGCCAGGAGGACCGGCGGATCTCCTGGTCCGACGACTCCACCGGCACCGTGCTGCGCACCCTGCGCGCCGCCGACTCCCAGCCCGGCGTGCTCGACCGACTGCTGGGCGGCGAGTGGTTCCTGCACGGCGGCCACCCCGAACTCCGGCTGCGCGGGCGCCCCGGGGCACTGCTGGCGACCCGGGCGGGGGCGATCTGCCGGGCCACGGCCGACGGCGCGGTGTGGATCCCCGAGCTGCGACACCGAACGGCGCCCGGCGCCCCGCGAGCCTGCAAGCTGCCCGCCGTGACCGCGCTGGGCGGGCGGCTGCCGCCGCTGCCGGTCGCGCGGGACACCACCTGGTCCGACATCCGCTACCGGGAGGACGGAGCGGTCGGGGTCCTGTCGTTCTCGTTCCCCGGCGGCGCGATGTCCACCGACCGGTGCCGGCGCCTGCTGGCCGCCTACCGGGCGGCGTGCCGGCGGCCGGTCTCCGTGCTGGTGCTGGGCGCCGGGCGCGACTTCTTCTCCAACGGGATCCACCTGGGCGTCATCGAGGCCGCCGCCGATCCGGCCGCGGAGTCGTGGGCCAACATCAACGCGATGAACGACCTGGTCGAGGCGGTGCTCACCACGACCGGCCGGCTGGTGGTGTGCGCGCTCGGCGGCAACGCCGCGGCCGGCGGCGTGATGCTGGCGCTGGCCGCCGACGAGGTGTGGTGCCGGTCGGGCTCGGTGCTCAATCCGCACTACCGGCGCATGGGCCTGTACGGCTCCGAGTACTGGACGTACAGCCTGCCCCGGCGGGTCGGCACGGCCATGGCGGAGCGGCTCACCCAGGAGGCGCTGCCGGTCACCGCCGCCCGGGCCCGGGAGATCGGGCTGGCCGACCGGGTGGTCCACTGCGCCCCGTCGCACTTCACGGCCGAGGTCACTCTTCTGGCCCACCGCCTGGCGGCGTCCGGGCGCGTCCCGGCGCGGCTGGCCGCGAAGCGGGCCGAGGCCGGGCGCCGGGAGGCCGTCACCCCGCTGGCGGCGGTCCGGGAGCGGGAACTGGCCCGCATGCGCAGGATCTTCTCGGACCCCGACGCGCCGTACCACACGCTGCGCAGGGCCTTCGTCCGCAAGGAGCGGACAGCGGCCGAGCCGGTGGTCACGGATGCGGTGGCGGCCGCGCTGGCCGACGCTTAGCGGGAACACGAGCCGATCCGTCGGCTTTGCACGCTTTTCCTCCCCGGGAGGCAGTTGATGAACGCAGCATCGCCGACCACGGCTCAGCAGCCGGGCGCGGCCGGCTCGCCCGGCACCGACGAGGAGCCGATCCACATCCTCTGGATCAACGCCGGGCTGAGTTGCGACGGCGACTCGGTCGCCCTGACGGCCGCCATGCAGCCGAGCATCGAGGAGATCGCCCTGGGGGCGCTGCCGGGGCTGCCGAAGATCGCGGTGCACTGGCCGCTGATCGACTTCGAGTGCGGTCCGGTCGGCGGCGCGGACACGTTCATCGAGTGGTTCTTCAAGGGTGAACGCGGCGAGATCGACCCGTTCGTGCTCGTGATCGAGGGATCCGTCCCGAACGAGTCGATCAAGCAGGAGGGCTACTGGTGCGGCTTCGGCGACGACCCGGAGACCGGCCAGCCCATCACCACCAGCGAGTGGATCGACCGGCTCGCCCCCAAGGCGCTGGCCGTCGTCGCGATCGGCACCTGCGCCACGTACGGCGGCATCCACGCCATGGCCGGCAACCCGACCGGCGCGATGGGGGTGCCCGACTACCTGGGCTGGGACTGGAAGTCGAAGGCGGGCATCCCGATCGTGTGCGTGCCGGGCTGCCCGATCCAGCCGGACAACTTCGCCGAGACGCTGACGTACCTGCTCTACCAGGCGGCCGGGTCGGCGCCGATGATCCCGCTGGACGACAAGCTCCGGCCGACCTGGCTGTTCGGCGCGACCGTGCACGAGGGCTGCGACCGGGCCGGCTACTACGAGCAGGGCCAGTTCGCGATGGAGTACGACTCGCCCAAGTGCCTGGTCAAGATCGGCTGCTGGGGTCCGGTCGTGAAGTGCAACGTGCCCAAGCGGGGCTGGATGGCCGGCATCGGCGGCTGCCCGAACGTGGGCGGCATCTGCATCGCCTGCACGATGCCCGGCTTCCCCGACAAGTTCATGCCGTTCATGGACGAGCCGCCCGGCGGCAGGCTCTCCAGCACCGCCAGCGGTGCGTACGGCGCGGTCATCCGCAAGCTGCGCTCCATCACGGCGAAGACCGTGGACAAGGAGCCCAAGTGGCGGCACACCGGCCGGGAGATCACCACCGGCTACCGCCCGCCCTGGTGACCGCGCTCCCAGCCGCTTCCCCCCTCGCAGACCCGACCGACCGAAGGGCATCACAGACACCATGGCGACCTCGACGACGTCCGGTGACGGCACCGGCCTGGTGGAGATGGCGTGGGACCCGATCACCCGGATCGTGGGCAGCCTCGGCATCCACGCGAAGATCGACTTCAAGCAGAAGCGGGTCGCCGAGTGCTACAGCACGTCGTCGGTCTTCCGCGGCTACAGCGTCTTCATGCGGGGCAAGGACCCGCGCGACGCGCACTTCATCACCAGCCGCATCTGCGGCATCTGCGGCGACAACCACGCCACCTGCTCGGTGTACACGCAGAACATGGCGTACGGCGTGAAGCCGCCGCACCTCGGTGAGTGGATCATCAACTGCGGCGAGTCCGCGGAGTTCATGTTCGACCACAACATCTTCCAGGAGAACCTGGTCGGGGTCGACTACTGCGAGAAGATGGTCCGCGAGACCAACCCGGGCGTGGTGGAACTCGCCGAGCGCACCGAGGCGCCGCACGCCGCCGACCACGGCTACCGCACCATCGCCGACATCATGCGCGCGCTGAACCCGCTGGAGGGCGAGTTCTACCGCGAGGCGCTCTCGGTGAGCCGCTACACGCGCGAGATGTTCTGCCTGATGGAGGGTCGCCATGTGCACCCCTCCACGCTGTACCCGGGCGGCGTCGGCACCATCGGCTCGGTGCAGCTCTTCACGGACTACCTGACCCGCCTGATGCGGTACCTGGAATTCATGAAGCGGGTCGTGCCGCTCCACGACGACCTGTTCGACTTCTTCTACGAGGCGCTGCCCGGCTACGAGGAGGTCGGCCGGCGCCGGGTGCTGCTGGGCTGCTGGGGCGCGTTCAACGACCCCGAGTACTGCGACTTCACCTACGCCAACATGACGGACTGGGGACGGCGGATGTTCGTCACCCCGGGCGTCATCGTGGACGGCAGGCTGGTGACCAACGACCTCACCGAGATCAACCTCGGCATCCGCATCCTGCTCGGCAGCTCGTACTACGAGGACTGGGTCGGCCAGGAGCAGTTCGTCACCCACGACCCGCTCGGCAACCCGGTCGACCCGCGCCACCCGTGGAACCAGCACACCATCCCGGCCCCGCAGAAGCGGGACTTCGACGGCAAGTACAGCTGGGTGATGTCCCCGCGCTGGTTCGACGGCAAGGACCACCTGCCGCTGGACACCGGCGGCGGCCCCCTCGCCCGCCTGTGGTCGACCGCCCTGTCGGGACTGGTGGACATCGGGTACGTCAAGGCCACCGGGCACAGCGTGGTCATCAACCTGCCGCGCACGCTCACCAAGCCGGAGACCACCTTCGAGTGGCGGATCCCGCGGTGGAGCAACGCCATCGAGCGCAACCGCGCCCGCACCTACTTCCAGGCGTACGCCGCCGCGGTGGCGCTGCACAGCGCGGAGATGGGCCTCGCCGAGGTGCGCGCCGGACGGACCCAGACGTGGGAGAAGTTCGACGTGCCGGACGAGTCGATCGGCGTCGGCTTCACCGAGGCGGTGCGCGGGGTGCTCTCGCACCACATGGTCATCCGGGACGGCAAGATCGCCAACTACCACCCGTACCCGCCGACCCCGTGGAACGCCTCCACCCGCGACACCTACGGCACGCCGGGACCGTACGAGGACGCGGTGCAGAACACCCCGATCTTCGAGGAGAACCCGCCGGAGAACTTCAAGGGCATCGACATCATGCGCGCCGTGCGCAGCTTCGACCCGTGCCTGCCGTGCGGGGTGCACATGTACGTCGGTGACGGCCGGACCACGAAGGCGATGCACGTGCCCACCGGGCTGAGCGGGCTGGCCGGATGAGCGGCACGCGCGGCACGGTGACCGCGGAGACGGCCGGCCGGCTCGTGGAGGAGATCCTCGACCGGCTCGCCGGCTCCGGCGACCGCACGGTGTGCGAGGCGGCCGAGGAACTCGTCCGCGTCCTGATGGAGTTCTACGGCGCCGGCCTGGCCCGCGTCCTGGACCTGGTCGAACACGACCCGGAGGCCGCCGGAGCGCTCGACGCCCTGCTCGGCGACGAACTGGTGGCGAGCCTGCTGGTGCTGCACGGGCTGCACCCGGAGGACAGCCGCGCCCGGATCGCCCGCGCGCTCGGCGGCCTGTCGCAGCCCGTCGAGAACGCCGGGTTCGACCCGGCCACCGGCGTGCTGCGGCTGCGGCCCATCGGCTCCGGCGGCTGCGGCTGCGGCGGCGGGGCCGGGCTCGAACAGGCGGCCCGGGACACGCTGGCGTGCTTCGCGCCGGAGGTGGCCTCGGTGCAGGTGGAGGATCCGGTGCGGGAGCCCGTGCTGCTGCAGATCGGGTCCGCGCCGCCCGGTGCCCCGACGGGCGGCCGTCCCCCGGCCACGACGCGGTGAGCGCCCCGCAGACCGGCCCGGAGCGCCTGCGGCCCGGCCCCCGGCCCCGGGGACTGCGCCGCTTCACCGCTCCGCGGCCGCCCCGCGAGGAGCGCTGCGAGCTGTGCTCGGCACCCCTCGCCGACGCCCGCCACCGGCACCTGGTCGACACCGAGCAGCGGGCGCTGGCGTGCGCCTGCGACCCGTGCGCCCAGTTGCTGGACCGTTCCGGCGGCACCCGCGGCCGGTTCCGCACCGTGCCCGGCCGGTACCTGCGCGACCCCGGCCACCGCATCGACGAGCAGGCCTGGGAGCGGCTCGGCATCCCCGTCGGCGTGGCCTTCTTCTTCCGCAACTCGGCGCTCGGCCGGCTGGTCGCCCTGTACCCCAGCCCGGCCGGGGCGACCGAGAGCGAACTCGACCCGCGGTGCTGGCAGTCCGTGCTGGCCGGCACCGAGCTGGCCGGGCTGCTCGCGCCCGACGTGGAGGCGCTGCTGCTGCGCCGCCACGCGGGCCGCGTCGAGTGCTGCCTGGTCCCGATCGACATCTGCTACGAACTGGTGGGCCGGATGCGGCTGCGCTGGCAGGGCTTCGACGGTGGCGCGGAGGCCCGTGCCGACCTGGAGGCGTTCTTCGCGCACGTCCGTGAGCGGGCCCGTGAGCCGCGAGGGGGCCGGTGGTGACCGACTTCGCGTTCGCGTGCACGGGGGTGCGCGCCGACCCGTACGCCGTGGGGCCGACGCTGGTGTTCCGGCTGCGGGTCACCACCTCCCCGCCGACCCGGGTGCACGCGCTGGCGCTGCGCTGCCAGATCCGCCTGGAGCCCGCCCGGCGCGGCTACGCCGACGCCGAGGCGGCGGCGCTGACCGACCTGTTCGGTGAACGGTCCCGGTGGGGCAGCAGCCTGAACCCGGTGCAGTTCGCCCAGGTGCAGGTGATGGTGCCCGGGTTCTCCGGCGAGACCGAGACCGATGTCGCCGTGCCCTGCACCTACGACATGGACATCGCGTCCGCCCGCTACTTCCACGCGCTGGAGGAGGGCGAGGTGCCGCTGCTGATGCTGTTCGCCGGCACCGCCTTCACCGGCGAGGGCGGCTTCCGGGTCGAGCCGGTGCCCTGGGACAAGGAGGCCCGGTACGGGATGCCGGTGAAGACCTGGCGGGAGATGGTGGACCAGCACTTCCCGGGCTCCGGCTGGATCCGGCTGCCGCACGACACCATGGACGCCCTGCTGGCCTACCGGTCGCGGCACGCGCTGCCCTCGTGGCAGGCGACCGTCGAGTCGCTCATGGCGGCGGCCGGGGAGAGGACACCGTGACCACGACGACCTTCCGTCCCGGGACGGAGGCCCGCCTGGCCGTCGCCCGGCAGGTCGCCGACGCCGTCCTCTTCGAGGGGTACGTGCTCTACCCGTACCGTGCCTGCGCCGCGAAGAACCGGCTGCGCTGGCAGTTCGGCGTGCTGGTGCCGCCGGCGTGGAGCGCGGCCACCGAGGAGCACGACTTCCAGCACACCGAGCTGCTGATGGAGCCCCGACCCGGTGCCTCGCTCGCGGTGGAGGTGCGCTTCCTGCACGCCCGGCGGCGCACCGTGCAGCGGGCCTGCGCGGGCGGCGGGTACGAGACGGTGCCCGAACTGGCGCTGGAGGAAAGGGTGCTGGTGCCCTGGGACGAGGGGCACGAGGAACGGGTGCGGCTCGTGGTGCCGGTGGCGGAGCTGACGGACGGCGACACCGTCGTGCCGTTCCACCGGCCCGCCGCCGAGGCCACCGAGGCCGTGACCGACGCCGCCGGCCGGGTCGTGGGCCGCCTGGTGCGGCGCCGCGAGGAGATCAGCGGCACGCTGCGGCTGTCGGTGAGCGAACTGGACGGGCCGTACCGGACCCGGCGGCTCAGCGTGGTGGTGGAGAACACCGCCGACTGGCTGCCCGGCGCGGACGCCGGCCGGGACGCGGCCCTGCCCCGGTCCTTGGTCGCGTGCCACACGCTGCTGTGCCTGGACGCCGGGCGGTTCCTGTCGCTGACCGATCCGCCGGAGTGGGCCAGGGGCGCCGCCGCGGCCTGCCGCAACCTGCACACCTGGCCGGTGCTGGCCGGCGAGCCCGGCCGCGGCGACCTGGTGCTGTCCTCGCCGATCATCCTGGAGGACCACCCGGCGATCGCCCCGGAGAGCCCCGGCGCCCTGTACGACGCCACGGAGATCGACGAGATCCTCGCCCTGCGCACCGCCGCCCTCACCGACGAGGAGAAACGCCGGGCCAGGGGCACCGACGACCGGGCCGCCGCGGTGATCGAGCTGGCCGGCTCGATGCCGCCGGAGGTGCTGGAGCGGCTGCACGGGGCGGTGCGCGGCCTGCGGGAGGTCACCGGGCCGGGCACCCGGGCCGGCGAGGGCGTGCCCGCGTTCCGTACGCCCGGCGGCGACGATCCGTTCGGGCAGAGCGGCGTCACCCGCCCCGGCACCCCCTGGTGGGACCCGGGCGCGGACGCCTCCGTCGATCCGGCCCGCGACCACGTGCTGGTCGACGGGCAGCCGGTGCGGGCGGGCTGCCGGGTGGTGCTGCGGCCCCGGCTGCGCCGCACCGACGCGCAGGACCTGTTCCTGGACGGGCGGCACGCCCTGGTGGAGGCGGTGCTGCACGACGTCGACGGCGGCGTGCACGTCGCGGTCACCGTCGAGGACGACCCGGGCGCCGACATCCGCCGGGAGCAAGGGCGTTTCCTGTACTTCCGGCCCGACGAGGTGGCCGTCGCCCCGGCCGGGGAGGACGCGTGACCGCCCCCGCCGCACCGCGCACCCTGGTCGCCGGGGTGGGCAACGTCTTCCTCGGCGACGACGGCTTCGGCGTCGAGGCCGCGCGCCTGCTGTCCGGGCGCGGCCTGCCGCCCGGCGTCGAGGTCGCCGACATCGGCATCCGCGGGGTGCACCTGGCGTACCGGCTGCTCGACGGATACGACACCCTGATCCTGATCGACGCTGCCGCGCGGGGCGGGCGGCCCGGGACGCTGTACGTGATCGACGCGGCGGACCCGGGCGGTGGCCGGCCGCCGCGGGCGGCCGCGCCGGACGGGCACCGGATGCCGCCCGACGCCGTGCTGGCCCTGCTGGACACCCTGTGCGCCGCCACCGGCGCGGTGCCGCCGCGGCGCACGCTGGTGGTGGGGTGCGAGCCCGCCACCGTCGAGGAGGGCATCGGCCTCAGTCCGGCCGTGGCCGCCGCGCTGCCCCGGGCGGTGCGTCTGGTCGCCGGGCTGCTGCGCGATCCGGCCGCAGCGGAGGAGGGCGATGAAGCCGTCGTCTAGTGCCGTGGCAGGCAGCGTTCGCCCGTGGAGGAGCGTGCCGGACGCCGCGACGGGGCGAACGTCGCCCGCCGCGGCACCAGGCACCGAGGGCGCCGCCGGGGCGGCTCCCCTCGGCATCACCACCGACACCCCCACCCGCACCCGCACCTCACGGAGAGCATCATGAACAAGCGTCTTGTCAGCGGCGCTGCCGCCGCCACCGCGCTCGCCGCGTTCGTCGCGCACATCATGCCCGACGTCCGGCGCTACCTGCGGATTCGCCGTATGTGACACCGGCCGGACCGGGCGCGCGGGCCGGGTGCACCGAACGGGCCAGGCATCCGTGTGACCCCGGCGCGCCGCCCGGCCCGCCGCCCGGCCCCCGCCGTGTAATGGGCGCCCAGGAGACAACCGCGGGCCCGGGACGGAGACCGATGCACGAGATGTCCGTCGCCCTGTCGGTCGTGGACCAGGTCGAGCGGGCCGCACAGGCCCGAGGCGTGCCCGGTGTACGGCAGGTGCGCCTGGAGATCGGCGAGCTGGCCGGAGTGGTGCCCGACGCGCTCGGATTCTGCTTCGGACTGGCCTGCGCCGGGACCGTGCTGGAGGGCGCCGAGCTCACCACCCGGTCCGTGCCCGGCCGGGCGTCCTGCGCGCCGTGCGGGCGGACCTGGGACACGGGGATGCCGCCCGACATGGTCTGCGCGGGCTGCGGTGCCGGTGCCACCGAACTGCTGGCGGGCCGTGAACTGCGCATCACCGAGGTGCACTGGGCCGACCGGCCCGGCCCGACCGCCCACCCCCGCGCCCCCCACCCCGAGGAGCTCTGACCATGTGCCGCGTAGTCGACCTCCGGCAGGCGGTGCTCGCCAAGAACACCTTGGCGGCCCGCGTCCTGCGTGACGAACTCAACGCCCGGGGCACGACGGTGGTCAACCTGCTGTCCAGTCCCGGCAGCGGCAAGACCGCCCTGCTCGAACGCGAGCTGCGGCTCGCCCGGGAGCGCGGCGTGGCGGCCGCCGCCCTCACCGCGGACCTCGCCACCGAGAACGACGCCGTCCGGCTGGCGCGTTCGGGGGTGCCGGTCAAGCAGGTGCTCACCGACGGGCTGTGCCATCTGGAGGCGGACCTGCTCGCCGGGCACCTGCACGGATGGCTGCCGGAGGACACCCGCCTGCTGTTCGTGGAGAACGTCGGCAACCTGGTGTGCCCGGCCTCCTACGACCTCGGCGAGTCGCTGCGGGTGGTGCTGGCGTCCGTCACGGAGGGCGAGGACAAGCCGCTGAAGTACCCGACCGCGTTCGGGCTGGCCCAGCTGGTCCTCGTCACCAAGTCCGACCTGGCCGGACCGGCCGAGTTCGACGAGACCGCCTTCCGGGCCCACGTCCAGCAGGTCAACCCGGGCGTCGAGGTGGTGCTCAGCTCCGTGCGGACCGGTGCGGGCGCGGGCGTGCTGGTGGACCGGGCGCTGGCGGCGGCCGAGGGGCACCGCGTGCACGCGCCGGTGATGGCCCGGGCCGAGGCGTGAGCGCGACGCCGGAGGCCGGGGCGGTCCCGGACGTCCGGACCGCCCCCGCCGTACGGCGGGCCCGGGTCGTGGTCCGGGGTGTGGTGCAGGGCGTGGGTTTCCGGCCGTTCCTGTACGGCCTGGCCACGGACCTGCGGCTGGCCGGTCACGTCACGAACACCGGCGACGGGGTGCTGGCCGAGGTCGAGGGCGCGGCCGACGCCGTCGCGCGGTTCTGCGCCCGCGTCGCGCCCGACGCGCCGCCGCTCGCGACGGTGGAGGCGGTGGAGGCCACCGACCTGCCGCCCACCGGGGACAGCGGTTTCACCATCGTCCCCTCGCGCACCACCGGCCCGGTCCGGACGCTGGTCGCTCCGGACACCGCGACCTGCGCCGACTGCCTGGCAGAACTCGCCGACCCCGCCGACCGGCGCCACGGCCACCCCTTCATCACCTGCACGCACTGCGGTCCGCGCTTCACCATCGTCACGGGTCTGCCGTACGACCGCGAGCACACCACGATGGCGGGGTTCCCGCTGTGCCCGGCGTGCGCCCGCGAGTACCACGACCCCGCCGACCGCCGCTTCCACGCCCAGCCCGTCTGCTGCCCCTCGTGCGGTCCGCGCCTGACCCTGACGGGCGCGCCCGGCGGGACACCCTGCGGCGACCCCGTGGACGGGGCCCGTGCCCTGCTCGCCGCGGGGGCCGTGCTCGCCGTGAAGGGCGTCGGCGGTTACCACCTGGCGTGCGACGCGACGAACCAGGACGCGGTCGCCGGGCTGCGCCGCCGCAAGGCGCGCGGGGACAAGCCGTTCGCGCTGATGGCGGGGGACGTCACCGACGTCGAGCACCTCGTGGACGTCGGGCCGGCCGAACGGGAGCTGCTCACCGGCCGGGTGCGCCCGATCGTCCTGCTGCGGCGGCGTGCCGGGGTCCGGCCCGCGCCGGGTGCGCCGGTGCCCGCGGCCGCCGTGGCGCCCGGCAGCCCGGACCTCGGCGTCATGCTGCCGTACACGCCGGTGCACCACCTGCTGTTCGGCGGCGAGGGGGCGCCCCGGCTGCTGGTGATGACGAGCGGCAACCTCTCCGGCGAGCCCGTCGTCACCGACGACGCCGAGGCCCTGGAACGGCTCGCGGGGCTGGCCGACGCCTGGCTCACGCACGACCGGCCCATCCATGTGCCGTGCGACGACTCCGTGGTGCGGGTGTGCGACGGCGAGCCGCTGGTGCTGCGCCGGTCGCGCGGGTACGCGCCGCTGCCGGTCATCCTGCCCGTGCCGGTGTCCCCCGCGCTCGCCGTCGGCGGCGACCTGAAGAACGTCCTCTGCCTCGGCCGGGGCGACAGGGCGTGGCTGTCCGCGCACATCGGGGACATGGACGACCTCGCCACGCAGCGGGCGTTCGACCGCGCGGAGCGGCAGCTGGAGTCCGTCACGGGGGTACGGCCCGAGCTGCTCGTCACCGACACGCACCCGGCGTACCGGTCGGGCGCGTGGGCGCGGCGGCGGGCGCGCGGCCGCCCCGTGGCCCGGGTGCAGCACCATCACGCGCACGTCGCCGCGCTCATGGCCGAGCACGGCCTGCCGGCGGGCGGCCGGGTGATCGGGGTGGCCTTCGACGGCACCGGGCACGGGGACGACGGGGCCGTGTGGGGCGGTGAGTTCCTGCTCGCGGGGTACGACGGCTTCCGCCGCTTCGCGCACCTGGCGTACGTGCCGCTGCCCGGCGGGGACGCGGCGGTGCGGCGGCCGTACCGGATGGCGCTGGCGCACCTGCACGCGGCGGGCCTCGCGCCCGGCGCCGGCCTGCCGTGCGTCGCCGCCTGCCCGCCGGACGAACTGGCGCTGCTGCGACGGCAGCTGGAGCGCGGCCTGAACTGCGTGCCCACCTCCAGCATGGGCCGGCTCTTCGACGCCGTGTCGTCCCTGGCGGGGGTCTGCCACCACGCCGGCTACGAGGCGCAGGCCGCGGTCGAGCTGGAGGGGGCCGCCGTGGCCGCCGGCGGCGCGGACGCCGACCCGCGGTACGCGTTCCGGCTGGCCGGCACGGAGCCGGTCACCGCGGATCCGGGGCCCCTGCTGGGGGCGGTCGCCGACGACGTCCGGGCGGGCGTCCCCGCGGCCGTGATCGCGGCGCGTTTCCATCTGGCCGTCGCCCGGCTGGTGCGGGCGGTGTGTGCCGCGGCCCGCGCGGCGACGGGGCTGCGGACCGTGGCCCTGAGCGGCGGGGTGTTCGCCAACGCGCTGCTCTCCTCGGCCTGTGCCCGGGGCCTGGGCGCGGACGGCTTCACCGTCCTGCGCCACCACGCCGTCCCGCCGAACGACGGCGGGCTGGCCCTCGGCCAGCTCGTCGTGGCCGCCCGCGCGGCGAGCCGGCCCCCATCCGGGTGACGGGCGCGGGCCCGCCGCCGCCACAGGAGTGAGGAGACAGGTATGTGCCTGGCGGTCCCCGGCAGAGTGCTGGGCGTCGAGGAGCGGGACGGCACCCGCATGGCCACCGTCGACTTCGGCGGTGTGGTCAAGGAGGTGTGCCTGGAGTACCTGCCGGACCTGAAGGTCGGCGAGTACGCCATCGTCCACGTCGGGTTCGCGCTGCAGCGGCTGGACGAGGAGTCGGCCCGCCGGACGCTGGAGCTGTTCGAGAACCTCGGCATGCTCCAGGAGGAGTTCGGCGATCCGTGGGAGCAGGCGGAGCAGGCGGAGCAGGCCGCGCGGGCGGCGCGGCCCGAGGCCGGGGAGGCGCGGCGGTGAAGTACATCGACGAGTTCCAGGACCCGCAGCTGGCGGCACGGCTGCTGGACGACATCAGGGCCACGGTGACCCGGCCGTGGGCGCTGATGGAGGTGTGCGGCGGCCAGACGCACACCATCGTCCGGCACGGCATCGACCAGCTGCTGCCCGACGAGGTCGAGTTGATCCACGGGCCGGGCTGCCCGGTGTGCGTCACCCCGCTGGAGGTGATCGACAAGGCGCTGGCGATCGCCGCACGGCCCGAGGTGATCTTCTGCTCCTTCGGTGACATGCTGCGGGTTCCCGGCACCGGGCGGGACCTGTTCCAGGTGCGCGGGGAGGGGGGTGACGTCCGGGTGGTGTACTCGCCGCTCGACGCGCTGCGGATCGCCGAGGAGAACCCGGACCGGCAGGTCGTCTTCTTCGGCATCGGCTTCGAGACCACCGCCCCGCCCAACGCGATGACGGTCCACCAGGCCCGCAGGCGCGGCATCCGCAACTTCAGCCTGCTCGTCTCGCACGTCCGGGTGCCGCCCGCGATCGAGGCGATCATGGGGTCGCCGGACTGCCGGGTGCAGGGCTTCCTGGCGGCCGGCCATGTGTGCAGCGTGATGGGGACGGCGGAGTACCCGGCGCTCGCGGAGCGGTTCCGGGTGCCGATCGTGGTCACCGGGTTCGAGCCGCTGGACATCCTGGAGGGCGTACGGCGGACCGTGCGGCAGCTGGAGCGCGGCGAGCACACGGTCGACAACGCCTACCCGCGCGCCGTCCGGCCCGAGGGCAATCCGGCGGCGCAGGCCATGCTGGACGACGTCTTCGAGGTCACCGACCGCTCCTGGCGCGGCATCGGGGTCATCCCCGACAGCGGCTGGCGGCTGTCCGGGCGCTACCGGGACTGGGACGCCGAGCACCGCTTCCAGGTCGGGGACATCCAAACGCGGGAGCCGGCCGAGTGCCGCAGCGGTGAGGTGCTCCAGGGGCTGCTGAAGCCGCACGAGTGCGAGGCGTTCGGTACCGCGTGCACGCCGCGTACGCCGCTGGGGGCGACCATGGTGTCCAGCGAGGGGGCCTGTGCGGCGTACTACCTGTACCGGCGGCTGGAGCTGCCGGACCGGGCGGCGCCGGTGACCGTGACGGCTCCGGGCCGGGAGGGCGTTTCCGTTGTCTGAGTCCACCGCGGCACCCGACATGCTCTCCTGGACCTGCCCGGCGCCGCTGCGGGACCGCCCGCGTGTGGTGATGGGCCACGGCGGGGGCGGTGCCCTGTCGGCCGAACTCGTCGAGCAGGTGCTGCTGCCCGCGTTCGGGGGGCGGGAACCGGCCGCGCTGACCGACTCCGCCACCGTCGAGCTGGGCGGGGCGCGGCTCGCCTTCTCCACCGACTCCTTCGTCGTGCGGCCGCTGTTCTTCCCCGGCGGCAGCATCGGCGACCTCGCCGTCAACGGCACGGTCAACGACCTCGCCATGAGCGGGGCCCGGCCGGCCGTGCTGTCCTGCGGGCTGATCCTGGAGGAGGGCGTCGAGCTCGACACCGTCGCCCGGGTGGCGCGGGCGCTCGGCGCCGCCGCGCGCGCGGCCGGGGTGCGGGTGGTGACCGGCGACACCAAGGTGGTCGAGGCCGGGCACGGCGACGGCGTCTACGTCAATACCTCCGGCATCGGCCTGATCCCGGCCGGCGTCGACCTGCGCCCGGAGCGGGTCGTCCCCGGGGACGTCGTGGTCGTCAGCGGCGCCGTCGGCGCGCACGGCGTGGCCATCATGAGCGAGCGGGAGAACCTGCGGTTCGAGGTGGGGATCGAGAGCGACTGCGCGCCGCTGGGCGGGCTGGTCGAGGCGATGCTCGCCGTCACGCCGGACCTGCACGTGCTGCGCGACCCCACTCGTGGGGGTCTGGCCGCCGCGCTCAACGAGATCGCCGCGGGCTCGGGGACCGGGGTGGTCGTCCAGGAGCGTGCCGTGCCCGTGCCGCCGCCGGTGGCCGCCGCCTGCGCCATGCTGGGCCTGGACCCGATGTACGTGGCGAACGAGGGCAAGCTCGTGGCGTTCGTCCCCCGGGAGCACGCCGACGCGGTCCTCGCCGCGATGCGGGCCCATCCGCGCGGGGCGGAGGCGGCGATCGTCGGCGAGGTGGTCGCGGACCACCCGGGCATGGTCGTCGCCCGCACCGGGCTCGGCGGGACCCGGGTGGTGGACCTGCCGCTGGGTGAGCAGCTGCCGCGCATCTGCTGAGCGGTACCGGCCGCGCCCGTCCCGAGCCGCCCTCGGGGCGGGCGCCGGTCGTCAGGGGGCCGGGCCGCGCCGGCCGGGGCGGGTGTCGAGCGTCCAGGTGTGGGTGCAGGCGGGGCACTGGAGGTGCACACGGGCGCCCTCGTTGGCGATGAGGTAGCGCCAGTGGGCCGGGCAGTTGCGCCGCGCGGCGCACGTCCCGCAGTCGCGGGCGTCGTCGCAGCGGGGGCAGGGCACCCAGGCGCGGCGGGCCCGGTCGGCCTGCGGGTCAATGGGAAGCCGCATCGCCCGCGTCCCGTCCCGGCAGCACACCGGCCGCCACCAGCATGGCGTACGTCCGCTCCTGCTCGGCGTCGAGGCCGGAGTAGAGCAGGGCGTGGGCCGCCTGCTCCGACCGCAGCGCGGCCACGGGGTCCCAGTCGGGCCCGAGCGCCGCCAGCACCGCGGCCCGCCGGCGGGTCTCCTCCCGTGCGAGGTCGATGCTGAAGGGCACGAGGCCGGGGGTGGAGCTGTCGTCCATGGGGGTGGTGCTTTCACGGGGGAACGGGCTGGCCCCGCCACGTCTACCAGGCGGGCCGCGGCGCGTGAAGCGGATGTGACGGACGCCATCGCACGGGGCCGGACGCGGTCAGACCGCCCGGTCGTCCCGCGGGGCCGGCACGTCGGGGTGCGGCGGCCCGGACCGCGCGGGGACGGCCGTACGCCCCACCGCGGCCGCGAGCTTGCGCAGCCGCCGCCAGTCAAGGCGCGGCGGCAGGTCGGGGACGCCGGGCCGGTCGCGGGGGACGCGCACGCGCAGGGCGCGGCGGTCGACACGGCAGCGCACCGGCGTGCTCAGGGTCGTGGCCTCGCCGTCCAGGCCGACCTCCAGCCGCGGCTCGTCCGCGTCGATGACCACTTCATGGGCGGTGAGCGCCCCGAACCCCTGCGGGTCGAGCAGCAGCTCGGCCGCCTCCAGGGCGCTGTCCACCTTCACCGAGAGCACGCCGAGCCTGCCGGAGTTCAGCCGCTGGCGCCGGCCGAAGCCGAGGGGGTCGTCGATGCGGTACGGGTTGTTGCTCACCAGCACGGCCTGCGGATCGGTGAACGTGGTGCCGTCGGCGTGGGCGGTCAGGCGCGGGCCGCGCTGCCGCGTGAGCAGGTCGGGCAGCAGTTCCAGGGCCGTGCCGACCTTGTCCTCGCGGTAGCCGGGGCTCTGCACGACCGCGCCGTAGACCCCGAACGAGGCGTTGTTGACGAACGGGCGGTCGTTGGCGAAGCACAGGTCCACGCGGAGTTCGACGCCGTCGGTGAGCGCGTCGAGGCAGGCGGCGGGGTCGTCGCGGTCCAGGCCGAGGTCCATCGCGAAGTGGTTGCGGGTGCCGGCCGAGATCACCAGGAACGGCAGTCCGTGCTCCGCCGCCACCGCCGCGACCAGCGCCTGGGTGCCGTCGCCGCCGGCCACACCCAGGAGGTCGGCGCCGTCGGCCACGGCCCGGCGCGCCAGCGCGGCGACGTCCTGGTGGTGCTCGGGGTCCAGCAGGACGACCCGGGCGCCGAGGCTCTCGGCCTTCTCGCGCAGCGCGAACCGCTCCACCTTGCCGCCGCCGGAGCGCGGGTTGAGCAGCAGGAACGGGCGCCGCGGGGGCGGGGTCCGGTACTCCTTGAGCCGCCCCTGCCGCAGGCCGGTGCTGCGCAGCGCGTACCGGCCGCTCGACACGGCCGCGCACCACAGCAGTCCGGAGACGGTGACCACCCACAGCAGGTTCGCCCGCGCGAAGAGCACCACGACGCCGACGGGCGTGGCGAGGGCCAGCAGCGCGGCGGCGACGCGCGCGGCGCCCCGGCGGGACAGCGTCCACCACAGCGCGGCGCACGTGAAGCCGAGACCCGCGAGCCCCACGACGAGCAGGAGGAGGCCCCCCAGGCCGCCCTGGGCCGGCGGCAGCAGCACCGCGACGGCCGCCGCCGTCAGGGCGCCCCTGGCGGCCCAGATCTGGCGGTTCTGCCGCCACCACGCCGATGTCGGTCCCACGGGTCCCCCTCCAGCGCTGCCGGGCGGCGTCGCCGTCCGTGCGGTTCCAAGGTCTCACGCGGCCTCGGGACGGCGTAGAGCGGACAGGGGGCGCGTGCGCCCGCGGCGGCGTGGCAGGGGCCGGAAGGGGTACGTGATGTCCCCGCCGGACGAGCGCCGGCCCTGTCCCGGAAGGGGGAGCCGGGCGTGGCGGAGCCCGGGAGTCCCTCGACGGTGGACTTGGAGACCTGGAACCCGGCACCCGGCAGCGCGATCGGTTGCCCGTGCGCCTGGCGGACATCGCCTGGACGGCGTCGTGCCTGGTGCTCGTCCTGTGGGCGCTGGGGCGCCGTCGGTGTGGTGCGCGGCTCGACGGCCCGGGCGTAGGCCGTGCCGGCCCGGCCGCCGGCGGGCGTGGCGTCGGCCCTGTGGGTGCGGGCCGTGCGGCGCCGGGTGCGCGGGTGAGGGGGTGCGGGACCCGGGGAGCGGGGCGAGCCGCCGCGGCGGGCGGGGGCGGACCGGCGGACCCCGCCCCCGGGGGCGGACCGGCTGCGCCGTTCGAGTGGTGTGTCGCGGCGCACGGTCGTAGCGTCGGAACCAGCCGTCTCGGGGCGACGCGCACGGGCGCGGCGACGACGCACGGCGACGCCGGGGAGCGGACATGAAGAGGCACAGCATGAGGGCGGCCGTCACGCTCTGTGCCGCGACGGCGCTCGCGGCGACCCTGAGCACCGCCTCCGGCGCCCCCTCGGACCCGCGCCCGGCCCGGCAGCGGGCCGCGGAGCCGGTGCTGGTCGACTGCTTCTGGCGCCCCGAGGTGCGCCCCGCCGACTTCATGCTGGCCTGCGGCGACGGCAACAGCCGTCTCGCCGCTCTGCAGTGGTCGCGCTGGGACGGGCGCGCGGCGGTGGCCAGGGGCGTCAACTGGGTCAACGACTGCAAGCCGTACTGCGCGGCGGGCAGGTTCCACGCGTACGCCGTGACCGTGCGGCTGGACGACCCCAGGCCGTGGAAGAAGAACCCGGACCTGCGCCAGTACGGCGAGATCAGCCTGACCTACACGGACGGCAGGCCGGAGGGGTTCCAGAAGGTGGTCACGTACCCGCTGTGGAGCTGAGCCGCCCCTGGCTCGGGCCCTGCCCTTCCGCACCCGCGGCCGCACGGACGGTCCGTGCCCCAGCGGGCCCGCACAAGGGGCTTGTCATTGGCATGGACCTGACTGGCATGTCTGGCTAAACTCTGCCCCAACCCTGTGAGAGCGCTCTCAATTGCGGTTGTTCCACCCCCACCTTTGCTGGAACGACGAAGGGCAACTCCCTTGAGACGCAAGCGACTCACGCATGCCGCCGTGGCGGCACTGCTCCTGCTGGTCGGCTGGTCCGCCGCCGGCACCGTCCCGGCCTCGGCCGACGACTCCTCCCCCGCGGCCGGGGCACCGCAGGCCTCCACGGGCCTGGTCCGGGCGATGCAGCAGGACTTCGGCCTGACGAAGGCCGAGGCCGAGGCGCGGCTGGCGGCCGAGGCCGACGCCCGCGCCGTCGCGCCCGCCGCCGAGCGGGCCGCCGGAGCGGCGTACGGCGGTTCCTGGTTCGACGCCGGCAGCGGGCGGCTGACCGTGGCCCTCACCGCGGACGCCCCGGCCGCGGCCGTACGGGCCGTCCGCTCCGCCGGCGCCGCCGTCCGCACCGTCGAGCACACCGAGCGCGAACTGGACACGGCCCTGGCCCGGGTCGACCGGCTCGCCGCCCCGCAGGGGGTGAGCAGCTGGCACGTCGACCCGGCGGCCAGCACGGTCGTGGTGAACGTGGTGGAGAGCCGGCGTACCGACGACGATGTCCAGCGGTTCGTCACCCGGGCCCGTGAGGCCGGTCCGGTGAGCGTGCGGACGGTGCCGGCGGCGCCGAGCACGTTCGCGGCCGGCACGGTCGGCGGCGACCCGTACTACACCGGCAACGTCCGCTGCTCCATCGGCTTCTCGGTGCACGGCGGGTTCGTCACCGCCGGGCACTGCGGCGGGGGCGGCGCGGCCGTCCGGGGCTGGGACGGCTCGCACATCGGCACCTTCCAGGGGTCGTCGTTCCCGGGGAACGACTACGCCTGGGTCAGCGTCGGCAGCGGCTGGTGGACCGTCCCGGTGGTCCTCGGCTGGGGCACCGTTCCCGACCAGCTGGTCCGCGGCTCGGCCGAGGCGCCCGTCGGCACCTCCGTCTGCCGGTCCGGCTCCACCACGCGCTGGCACTGCGGCACCGTGCTGGCCCGGAACGAGACCGTCAACTACAGCCAGGGCCCGGTGCACCAGATGACGAAGACCAGCGTCTGCGCCGAGCCGGGTGACTCCGGCGGCTCGTTCATCAGCGGCGACCAGGCGCAGGGCGTCACCTCGGGCGGCTGGGGGAACTGCTCCGGCGGCGGGGAGACCTGGTTCCAGCCGGTCAACGAGATCCTCGGCCGGTACGGGCTGACGTTGCACACGGCCTGACCTGCGAGGCAGCGGTGAGGGTCCCGCCGGGTGACCGGCGGGACCCTCCTGTGCCGGGAGACACCGGACGGGGAATGCCTCTGTTACGCGCTGGTGGCACATGGGACGACATCGTGTCCCTGGCCGAGGGCAACGAACGCCCGGCGGGGCGAGTCTCAGCAGACGTCACCACGGGAGAGCGCACGACACCTTGGGGGAAACATGAACGTCCGTGCCCGCCTCTGCATCGCCGCCCTCGCGACCGGCGCCGCGGTCGCCCTGGCCGCCGTACCGGCGACCGCCGGCCCGGCCGCCACCGCCACACCCGGGTTCCTGGACCCGGCCGAGCTGCCGCCGCACCCGGCGTCGGCCTGGTACGCCGGACCCGTCACCGCCGGGCAGCCGGACCCGCTGCCGGTCTGCGTCGGCGAGGCGCTGCCGTCGACCGCCGTGCACCGCTCCTACTGGACGGAGTTCGACACCAACGCCCTCCAGGTCACGGTGGTGGAGCGGAACGAGCGGCGGGCCGGGGAGTTCGCCGCGCTGCTGCGCCGGGAACTCGCCGACTGCGCCCGGAAGCTGATGGAGCGGCACCCCGGCATGACGGCGGCCGGGAAGTACTACGGCCGGCTGAACGTCGAAGAAGGCGCCCACGTCCACGGCGTCCACACGGCGCACGAGTGGGGCGCCTCCGACATCGCCCTGTTCTCGGTCGGCCGGGACGGCAGGACCGTGACGGTCGTCGAGTGGGCGCAGATGGGCACCTTCCGGCACGCCCGGGTCGCCGGCTTCCAGGCCACCACGGTGCGGGCCGTCGAGAAGCTGTCCTGATCCGGCCGGCGTCGCGGCCCCGGCCGGTCCGGCCGGGGCCGCGGCGGGTCACCGGATCAGGCGGAGCGGCCCTGGTCGAGGGGGGCGAGGAACTCCCCCGGGGACAGCGGCCGGCCGACGATGCGGGTGTCGCCGATCCAGCCGTAGAAGCCCTGGCCGAAGCGCTCGTCGAAGGACGTGGCGCCGAGCACGAAGGGCTTGCCGAGGGTGGCGATGCCGGTCGACGGCTGGGAGGGGTTGCGGGCGATCCTCGATCCGTCGACGTACATCACCGTGCGGCGGCCGTCGTTGACGACGGCGATGTGCGTCCAGCGGCCGGCCGGCACGGCGTGGCTCCACGACGTGGGGTCGGCGTCCTGGCGGTGGGGGTAGACGACGAACTGCAGGAACCGCTCGGGTGACACGTTGAGGCTGCAGGTCGGCTCCAGCGGGGACCATCCGGTGGTCTTGCCCGCGTCCCCGCTGCGGCCCTGCCAGCTGAGGATGCCCATCCAGCTGTGGTCGCCCTCGAAGGGCTCGGGCAGCCGGACGAAGGTCTCGATGGTGTAACCGCGCAGGAACTTCTCGGCGTTCAGGGGTGCCCGGTCGGCGGTGGTCAGGACGGCGCCGCGGTCGGGGTTCTTGCCGCCGTCGAACCGCAGGCTGGCGTGCGCGGGCTGGCCGGGGTGGTGGTCCGCGGACCAGGTGAGCGCGTCGGGGCCGCTGGTGTGCAGGCGGCTGACGGTCAGGTCGTTGCCGTTGCCGGACAGGTCCCGTACGACGACGCCGTTCGCGACGGCCGTGCCGGGCGCCCCCGGGGCCGGCGTGCCGGCGGCGTCGAAGCGCCAGTAGGCCAGGGTGCCGCGCGGCACGACCGCGGACGGCGGACGCGGGGCGGGCGGGGTGGCCGCGGCGAATCCGGCGAAGCGCGCGGCGAAGTCGACCTCCAGGCTGAACCGGTCGACGGGGCCGGTCAGTTCGATCGTCTCGGCCTCCAGCGGCGACCGCTTCTGCGGGTCCCGGGCCAGGAACCACGGGGCGAACGTCTCCACGTCGACGACGCCCCGCGCGAGGTCGAACCCGTAGGTGCGGATCATTCCGGCGCCGCCGTAGTAGCGGTCCTGGTAGTTGGTGATGTGGACGTGGACATCGTTGTCGAAGTCGTTGGTCAGGACCGTGCGCCCGGGCGGCCAGTAGTGGCCGCCGAGCGCGAGGAAGATCTGGTCGTTGCCCTTGATCAGGCCGTTCCACAGCCGGTCGCCGTTGCCCGACAGCGTCGCCCTGCCCTCGTCGTCCGCCCAGGCGATGTCGTGCGTGGTGAGGACGGCGGGCAGGGTGGGGTGCGCGTCCAGCACGCCCTGGGCCCAGCGCAGCCCCCGGTCCGACACCCGCCAGTCCAGGGCGAGGACGAGCCACTCGCGGCCCCCGGCGCGCAGCACGTGGTACGTGTTGTAGCCGTCGGGCGAGCCGCCCCGGTAGGTCGGCATGGACGCGTAGCGCGCGGGGCCGAACGCGGCGAGGTAGGCGGAGTCGCCGCGCTGGTCGTCCGTCGAGGAGCGGATGTCGTGATTGCCGGCGAGCACGCTGTAGGGAACCTTGCCGTGCAGGGCGCGGAAGGTGTCGGCGGCGAGCCGGATCTCCTCCTCGGTGCCGTGCTCGGTGACGTCGCCGAGGTGCGTCATGAAGGCGATGTTGGCCGCGGAACGCTCGGCGACCAGGTACCGGAAGGTCTCGCGCAGCGGGGCCGGGTCGGCGCTGTCGGCGTCGAACAGGTACTGCGTGTCCGGCAGCACGGCCAGCGCGAAACGCGGGCTCTCCGGGTCGAACCGGCCGCCGTGCCCCTCCTCGGACGCCGACGGCTGGGCGGCCGCCGGTCCGGCGAGCGCCGCGCCGGCCGCGCCGGCCGCCCCGCAGCCG
>NZ_JBHMCY010000047.1:0-58510 GCF_042430725.1 Streptomyces cinereospinus
CACATCAACGAGCCATGGGACGGGAAGCAACACCTTGATGATCTGCAAGCCCTTAAACGACGTCTAAAGCGCTCCGCAGTGGACGCGCGCTTGCCGGCCGCGGTCCCCATCGTGGCCGATGGGGCGCCGGTGGAGTGGGGACCTGCGTCGGTGCGGCGTGTCGCGGTTTCCCACGAAATCCGGTGGAGTCTCAGCGGCCGGAAGTGGTTGGGTCCTGCTCAATGCTTCGCTGACACGGCCCGGCACAGTGCGAGGCGCAAGGTCCGAATCGCAGGCGCGGTCTAGCCCGCGTGTCGTCGAGTGATGGAGGTTATCGCGGTGGCTGGTTATGGGGCGCTTTCCGACGTATACGAGTGGCTGATCGGGGACGACAGGCTGACCCCCGCCCAGGCAGCCGCGGTTTACTACAGCGATGTCGTGGGCTCTCTGCTGCCCAACGCGCGCGTCCTCGACTGCGCGTGTGGAACCGGCCAGCTCGCCGTCGGTCTCGCGAGTCTTGGCCTTGACGTGGTCGCCGCAGACGCCAGCAGCGGGATGGTTCGCCGGACCGAGAAAGCCGCCGACGAGCAGGGTGTCTCGCTTCGAGCCATCCGCGCGAGCTGGGACGAGCTGCCTGACCACCTGGAGGCCTCCACGTTCGATCTGGTGTTCTGCGTCGGCAACTCGCTCGGGCATGCTGAGGGCGCAGCCGGGCGCCTGACCGCACTGGAAGCGATGTCGCGGCTGCTGAATCCGGGCGGACGCCTCGTGCTCACGTCGCGCAACTGGGAGCTCGTGCGCTCCGCCGGCTCACGGGTAGACGTCCGCGATCGACTCATCCGCCGCAACGACCGCGATGCGGTCGTCAGCTACTACTGGCAGATCGAGCAGCGCTGGGAGCAGGAACACTTCCTCGAGATCGTGGTCGCCCAGATCGAGCCGGATGGGGCAGTGCGAGCCTGCTCGGAGCGGTTGTCCGTCTGGCCCTACCGGTACGAGGACCTCGTGGCACAGTTGCGGAGTGTCGGGCTCACGATGCAGTCCACCACCTTCGATCCCGAGAGCGATGGATACCTGGTGGTCGCCAGCCGCGACCAGGCGCGAGGCACGTCTGAGCCGGCGCGCTGATCCGCCTTTCGTCGTTGGGTTACCGGGGCGCCGGCGGCACCGTACGGCTGCCCTATTGGGGTCGCTGGGAGACGCTTTCCGCAGGTCAGCAGGCTGTCAACCGCTCGCATGCAAGGATCCTTACGCTCGTCGAGCAGGCCATGGCCACCCTCGAGACCTGGCGGCTCCTGCGCAAGCCGCGATGTTCCACGACTCGCATCACCAGCAGGCGGTCCTCACCCTGCATCCGACCTGCTCAAACTGAGGTTGGAAACAGCTCAGTGAGACAACCGCGTTCATGGCCCCGCCGGGATTCGCTCGATGCGAACAGGAGAACTCGACAGGGGACGCCACCGTTCCCTGCTATGTGGTGCAGGAGGAGTCCGGCGCTCGGATCAACGCCCGGATGGACGTGTGGCACATGACGGCCATGCAGGTCTTCAGCACCGACTCCACCGGCATCCGCCTGGTGCGCACCGCCAGGCAGGCCAGAAGGACCGACGCGGCGCCCGTGATCGCCTTCGCGGTGCAGACCCGGTCCCAGGGACACCAGGACCACCTGGACCACCAACGGCTGGTCGCTCCGGGGCAGTTGATGCTGATGGATCTGTCGGCCCCCTACGACTACGCGTGGTCGGGCCACGGCGCCTCACGCTGTGTCCAAATCCCCCTCGACCAGCTGACCCTGCCCATCGACGTGGTGCGCGGCGCACTGGTCAACCTGCCGTCCAGTCCGCTGTACCCGATGCTGACCGACCACATCGCCCGTCTCACCGGCGACATCGAGGACCTCCTCGGTGATCCGGCGAGCGCCGGTCTCGAGGAGATCACGCTCGGCCTGGCGCGCGCCCTGATCGCCTCCGCCGCCCGTCAGGACCGCAGGGCCCGGGCCGTCCTCGCCGAAACCCGGGTGACCCGGATACGGGCCTACGCACGGCGGCACCTGTCCGAACCCGACCTGACTCCCGCCCGTATCGCCGCCGCCCACCACATCTCCGAGCGCTACCTGTACAAGCTCTGCGCGCAGGCCGGCTTCAGCCTCACCCAGTGGATCATCAGCCGCCGGCTGGAGGGGGCGCGGGAGGAACTGGCGCACCCGTCGAGCAGCGGTCGCGGTGTCGCCGTCGTCGCGAGACGGTGGGGCTTCGCGGACCCCACCCACTTCAGCCACCGCTTCAAGGCCGCCTACGGTGTCTCCCCGCGTGACTGGCGGCGCATGGCCCGCGAGGAGGACCGGCCGGTTCCACCGCGGGCGGCGAACCCCCGCACAGAACCGCGCTGACGGCACGGCGGCGTACCGCCGGAGCCGCGGGACAGGGGGCGGTTCACCCGACGGTCCACCGGGCACCCCGGTGCCCCCGGTCGTGACTGCCTCCCAGGGGCCGCGGCACGGGCCTCAAGTGAAGTCATCCGACTGATGACGCGTCGGACGACCCCGGCGCACGCTGTCCGCCGTGGACGAGCGCTCCCCGTACTCGTCCACCGGGCGCACCGCACCCGGTGGACGACGGGGGCGCCCACCCCGCCGCCGGGCCGGAACCGCCGGTCCCGCACTCTTCCAGGGAGAGCCATGAAGACGACCCTCACCTGCATCGGGACCGCGACCGTTCTCCTCGAAGCGGGCGGGCTGAACCTGCTGACCGATCCGGTGTTCGATCACGCCCCCGTGGAGTACCCGACGGGACCCGTGACCCTGCGCAGCCTGGTCGGCCCGGCGGTCGAGCCCGCGGATCTGCCGGTGCTCGACGCGATCCTGCTCAGCCACGACGAGCACCCCGACAACCTGGACGTCGCGGGCCGGGCGTTGCTCGACGGCCGGACCGTCCTCACCACCGTCAGCGGTGCCGGGAGGCTCGGCGGGGACGCGGTGGGACTCGCCCCCTGGGAGACCCACGAGATCACCGGCGAGCGGGGGACGCTGCTCGTCACCGCCACCCCGGGCCGGCACGCCGGCGACGTCATCGGCTTCCTGATCCGGACACCCGGCGAGGAGAAGGCCCTCTACGTCTCCGGCGACACCGTCTACTACGACGAGTTGGACGAGATCGGGAGGCGCTGCTCCGTGGGGACCGCCGTCCTCCACTTCGGCGCCGCGGTCGTTCCGTTCTTCGGGGCCGATCCCATCACCATGGACGGTGAGCAGGGTGCGCGGCTGGCGCGGTCGCTGGGCGCCGAGACGGTCGTGCCCGTCCACTACGACGCCTGGGACCACTTCACCGAGGGGCGCGACGGCATCGTCGACGCCTTCACCCGTGCCGGACTGCCGCACCTCCTGCGCTGGCCGGAGCGCGGTGTGCGGACCGTGATCGACAGCGGTACGTCGTCGTGGGGTGCGAGCGCGGTGTGCGGACCGTGATCGACAGCGGTACGTCGTCGTGGGGTGCGCGTCGGGGAAGTGCTCCGCGCCGATTGGCGTGAGCGCGCCGGGGGCGGAGTCATCGATATGCCGGACCGGTCGAGCTGAAGAGTGCGGTCCGGCCTGGTGGCGGCGGATGCCGGATCAGGTCGGCGGCCGGCTTCGGATCAGCGGCACCTTCACCTACAGCCTGTAGGACCGCACCGCCGCCGCGACAGGTGCCTTCACCCCACTGGCCACCATCAACCAGCCGGCCGTGCTGCCCTTCGACTCGGCAGCCGGTCTCGACACCGGAATTCTGTCCACCGAGGGACAGGTCGCGATCCTGCCGGCCTCACACCCGCTCGCCGCCCGCTCCCAGGTCCGGATGGCCGACGTCGCCACACTGCCGGAGCCGCCGATGGCGCGCTGGCCCGCTCCCGGCGGCGGCTACCCCCGGAGGGCCGGGCGCACAGGTACGGAACCTGACACAGGTCTTCCAGCTGATCGCGCTCGGCCGTAGCACCGTGGTCATTCCCGAGTCGTCAGGCGCCGACCTGCGTCAGGATCTCGCCGCCGTGCCGGTCCTGGACGCTCCCCCCCCGTGACCACGGTGATCGCCTGGCGGCCGTACAGCCGCCTGCGTACAGTTGCTGACCTGATCCGTGCCGCTCCACGTCTTCGCAGCTCAGAGGGTGGCCACCCAACGGCAGCTCCTACCGAGTAGCCGGCAGCGCGCGCCCGCGTCAGCGAGGTGGCAAGCTTGGCCGTCTGCCCCTGGGCGGACATCGGCACCACATTCACCCGCCGCAGCTGGAACGGCTCCTTGGCCGTCCGGTTCCTTGGCCGTCCGGCTGATCCACCGCGAGCGGCGATCTTCCTCCGTGCCGGCCGGACGGACGCACGCTCGGTCGACGCCCCACGACCACCCGCGAGAGCAGATCTTCCAGACGCTAACGCGCTGCCCGCTCGCTGATCGCGCTGCGCGTCGCGCGGCTGATGGCACGGCGCTGCCTGGCGGTGGTCGCGCCCCAGATACCGGCGTCCTCGCCCTGCTCGATGGCCCAGGACCGGCAGGCCAGCAGCACGCGACAACGGCGGCACACCGCGCGGGCCCGCGCGACCTGGGGATCACCCTCCCGCTCGGCCAGCGGGAAGAACAACTCCGGATCCTCACCGATGCAGGCGGCATCACCTCGCCAACCGCGACCGTTGTCCAGAGTCCCATCGCCGACGCCGTGATGAAGGGACCAGCGCTCATCGGACACGACACACCTCCGCGCGGGCCGGCTGAGCCGGCCACATGGCTGCGGCATGACGCTGCCGCAGGCCCGGCAGAGGTTGTGCCGTCCATGCTAGGCACACACGGCCCACATGGCGACCGGTCGGGTCCGGGGAACGGCTGCCGCACCCGTGCGCCCACTCCTGCCCACTCGGGGGCGCACCCGCGGTGGGCAGCGGTGGCGGGCCGCAGCCGCTCTGCCGAGGCCCGGTCACCCGCGGTCGGGTTCCCATGGCCGGAGACCGCGACGAGCGACTCCCGAGCGCCCTGGTCCTTCGCGTACGCCTCGCGGCCGATCAGTCGGTGTCCGTCGCGGCCAGCACCGCCAGCCGTCGGCGTTCCGGAGAGACCACGGCCAGGCCGAGGTCCCAGGCCACGTGCTCGAACCACTCCGTGCCGGCGCTGAAGCCATACCAGGTGCACGCGCGAGCACGTGCCTCTACCGCCTCTGCGGGTTCCCCCGCCACGGCCCCGGAGAGATGGGCCAGGGCCTGCCATGCGGCCAGCCGGCCGTAGGCACCGCGGACGCCGAAGTTGTAGGCCCCTCCTGTGGACGCGGCGGCGAACAGCAGCCGCCACGCCCACTCAGGCGGACAAACCGCGACCGAGAACCCGGTCTTCTTCCGTACGCCTTCCAGGCACTCCAGACCCAGCGCCGGCAACAGGCCCGGTACCGACTCGTCCTTCAGAGGATCCACCAGTTCGAAGACGCGAGCCTCGATACGGCCGTTCGACTCCTCCGCCCAGTTCGCCACCGCCGCGCTGATGCCCATGGCCGCGGTCTCGGTCGTCGTCTCCTCGACCGATGGAACGTGTACTGCGGCGACGACTGCCACGTCGCGGTTCTCCGGCGGGCCGTACGGCATCGAGCAGCTGCTGCCGCGAACGCCGTGGCTCGGCAGATCCGGCTGCCCTTCCACCTCGGACAGCGTCAACGGCAGCCATCCCAGTGGGTGGTGTCTCCAGTGCGGCGATGCCGCCCACCGCGCGATCCCCGGTATCTCCAAGACGCCGACGCCCCTGAGCACCAGTTCGTGCACGAGGCAGGCACGCAGCTCCTCCGAGGCCTCACCGCTGAACGCCACGGCCAGTTCCTCTGCCGGGTGACTGGAGGCCAACAAGGAGGCCGCGTAACGGTCCACTTGACCGTCGGCGACTTCCGCGGAGGAGACCATTCGCAGCGCCTGGGCGACGTTGCCGGAACCGGGGGTGGTGGCCAGCAGCCGGAGCAGGTGGTCGAAGACGCTTCGGTACTGCCGGATCCGCCTGCTGTCGGAGCTGTACGCACCGGCGAGCGCGATCCCGAGGTCCGCGACGAAGGTGGCGTCCCCGCGCGCGAGACGGCGGCCGGCCTCCTTCCAGACGTCGGTGACGCTCGACAGCCCCGGCAGCTTGGTCACGATCTCCTGTACGCGGTCGGTCACGAGCTGGAGCGTACGGGGCCGCGAACCCGAAGACCAACGCCTTTCCCTGGTCACAGAAGTGTCAGGCCTCGCACTGCTTGACTTCGTCGTCTTCTCCGCACTGACGGTACGGGCAACCGGCGCTGCCTGACTCCGTAGCCGGCCGACAACCGCTGTGACACCCCCGGCGTGATCGCTACAGGGCCGTGGCACCCGCACCGACCGTGCGTCCCGGCTGATTCCGGGGACGGTTCAGTCGACGGCGCCGCGCAGCAGGTCCCGCAGTTCCAGTGCCGCCGACAGCGGGGTGTCGGGCAGTGCCACGTGGACGGTCCGGCGCAGGGCCGGATCGGTGAGGCGGCACAGGACGAGTTCGTCGGGGATCGCCCAGGCGGCGAGCGAGGGAACCAGCGCCACCCCCAGCCCGGCCGCCGCGTAGCCGAACTTCGCGGTCCACTCCGCGATTCGAATGATCTTCCTGGGGGTGAAGCCCGCTCGTGCGCAGGCATCGGCGAGCATCGTGGGCCGGTCGCCGTACGCGCTGTGGAGCCAGGCCTCGTCATGCAGTTCACACAGGTCGATCGTCCCGGCTCCGGCCAGGCGGTGCCCGCGCGGGAGAGCCACGAGGAGTTCGTCCTCGCACAGCACGGTCGTCGTGACCCCGCCGGCCGACGGCAGCCCGGACGGGTAGTCGCTGACGACGGCGAGGTCCAGTGCCCCGTCGGCGAGGCGCTCCATCAGCGTGGCGGTCCAGCCCTCGACCGCGACGACATCGACTTCCGGCCTGTCCTGCTGGAGCGCCCGCAGGGCGGTGGGCACCAGCGAGATGTTGGCCGTGGCGAACGCGCCCACGTGCAGCAGCCCGCCGTGCCCCGTGTACAGCGCGGTCAACTCCCGCTCCGCTCGCGCCAGCCGGTCGAGTACGTCCACGGCGTGCCGGTGCAGCGCGTGCCCCGCGGGATTGAGCCGCACGCCCCGCGGGAGCCGCTCGAACAGCGGCCCGCCCGCCTGCTGTTCCAGCGCGGCGATCCGCCGGGACACCGCGGACTGCGTGTAGTTGAGCCGGACCGCCGCCTTCGTGAACGATCCGGTCTCGGCCACGGCCGTGAGCAGCCGCAGCGCGTCGATCTCGAACACGTATCCCCCCTCCAAGATCTTGCTCCGAGCCTGTCCATCTTTCCCTGGCACATTCCGTCAGCGCATAGATCCCATGCGATCCAGTCGCTGGTGGAATGCCTGCTGCCACCCTAACGTCGTTCACACACCGGGACTGCGGAGGGGGACGCCCCCACGCCCGTGGCCCGCGCAGTCCGAGGGGGACATGTGTCGCTGCGACAGGGAGTCGAGAGGGGGCGGAACCGGTGACCCGGGGGACCACGCTGTCCTTGCCGACGATGCTGGCCGATCTGGAGGAACTCGTGCTGTGCGAGTCCTACTCGGCCGATCACGCCGCGGTGGCGCGCAGCGCGGAGGCGGTCGGCGCCCTCGGGGCGAGGCTGCTGGGGGCCGGGCCGGAGAAGATCGTGACCGGCGGTGTGACCCATCTGCGGTGGACCTTCGGCACCCCGCAGGTGCTGCTGCTGGGACACCACGACACGGTGTGGCCCATGGGCTCGCTCCAGGACCACCCCTGGTCGGTGACCGGCGGGATCGCCCGCGGCCCCGGGGTCCTGGACATGAAGGCGGGCCTGGTGCAGATGCTGCACGCGCTGGCCTCCCTGCCCTCCCCGGACGGGGTGTGTGTGCTGATCAACGGCGACGAGGAAGTCGGCTCCGCCACCTCCCGGGAGCTGATCGAGGAGTCGGCGCAGGGGTGCGCGGCCGCCTTCGTACTGGAAGCGGCCGCGGACGAGGAGGGTGCGCTCAAGACCGCCCGCAAGGGCACTTCGCGCTACGAGGTCGTGGTGCGCGGCAGGGCCGCGCACGCGGGTCAGGAACCGCACAAGGGGGTCAACGCCGCGGTCGAGGCCGCTCACCAGGTGCTGTCCCTCGCCGCCCTCGGGGCGTCGATGGCTGCCGTCGACGGCACCCCCTCCGTCCTGGGCCGCGCGACCGTCACGCCCACCCTCCTGTCGGCCGGCAGCGCGCGCAACACCGTGCCCGCGCTGGCGCGGGTGTCGGTGGACGTGCGAGCGCCGACGCGGGCGGCCCAGGACCGGGTCGACGACCTGGTGCGAGGCCTCACCGCCCGGACGCCCGGAGCCCGGCTGGAGGTGCTGGGCGGCAGAGAACGGCCGCCCATGGAACCGGAGTGCTCCGCCGAACTGTTCGCCCTCGCCGCCCGGCTCGCCGCCGAACTGGGCCAGGAGCCGCTGCGAGGGACGGCCGTCGGCGGCGCCTCGGACGGCAACTACACCGCGGCGGTGGGCTGTCCCACCCTGGACGGACTGGGCGCCGTGGGCGCCGGCGCCCACGCGGACACCGAGTACGTCGAGATCGCGCGACTGGTTCCCCGTGCCCGCCTGCTCGCTCGACTCATTGCCCACACGACTGGCTGATGCGGCCTCGACGAGCCGCTCCGACACGAAGGCAGAGGCCCTTGATGAGCGTGCCGGGTTCCCCGTCCCCCGAAGTCGCCGGACTGGCTTTCCGCAACGGCTTGGGCCGGCTCGAACGCACCTTCCTGCCGAGGAAGGAGGTCAACGTGAAGGAGGGGAGCCGGGGACTGTTCATGGCCGCTTCCGTGACCGCCATCGCCTGCCTGGCGACAGGAGGCGTGCTGCTGTGGGTCTTCGTGTCCTGGGCACTCGCGCCGTATCCCCTGTTCATCACCGTACTGGCCATCGCTGCCCTGCTGCGCAGCCCGAACTTCCGCAGGAAGGTCGGCAGTCGGCGCCTGCACCTGTTCGAGGAGGGTCTGCTCGTGGACATGGGCGCCGGGCGGCTGTTCGCGGTCCGCTGGGACCAAGCGGTCCACTACCAGGAGACAGTCCAGGAAGTGGTCAACCACCAGGGCACGAAGACCGCTTTCCGGAGCGCGCACACCTCCACCCTGGTGGCACCCGACGGCGCCAAGGTCCAGATCTCGGACTCCTTCGCCGACTACGGGACCTGGGTGCCCCTGATCGCCGAGGCGATCGCCCGCGCCCAAGCCCAGCGGGTGCGGGAGGCGCTCCGGGAGGGGCAGAGGGCGGTTTTCGGCCCGTTCGAGCTGAACGCCGCAGGTATCACCGCCAAACGCAAAGGAACCCTGCCCTGGCCGGCCGTCGAGGCGATCGATGTCCGCGAGGGGTTCGTGGTCGTCCACGCGTACGGACAGGCCAGGGCCTGGGCGCACGTCCAGGTCAGGACCGTGCCGAACGTCCTCGTGTTCCTGACCGTCGCCTCTGACCTCCGCGGCAGGTGATAGGCACGGTGTGAACCGGCCGTGCCTGCGTGGACCGGTGGAGCGTCTCCGTCGCCGGCCCACTTCCGGGTTCACGCGGGCGGGACCGAAGGGGGGAGAGGTTCTTCCCGGGCAGAAACCTGTCTCTTCCGGCGGGGGTGCGGGCGGGGGACTGTGGACATGTGCCCGGCACGGACCGTGCGGGCGACGGGCCGCACCGAACGGTGCGTGCGACGACCACCACAGCTCCATCCAGGAGAGTTCCCATGGCCATGACCGACATCACCTTCGACAGCGCCGGCATCCGGATCGCCGCGCACCTCTACACGCCCGAGGGCGCCGGGCAGGGCCCGTGGCCGGCTCTCGTGGTCGGTCACCCCGGTACCGCCGTGAAGGAGCAGACCTCCGGCACGTACGCCTGGCGCATGGCCGAGCGCGGCTTCGTCACCCTCGCCTTCGACGCCGCCTACCAGGGCGAGTCCGGCGGTCTGCCGCGCGGCCTCGAGGACCCGGCCCAGCGCGTGGAGGACTTCAAGGCGGCCGTCTCCTACCTCACCCCCTCGACGAGGTCGACGCCGGGCGGATCGGCCTGCTCGGCGTCTGCGCCTCCGGCAGCTACTCGCTGGCCGCCACGGGCGGTGACCACCGCGTCAGGGCCGTGGCGACCGTCTCCACCGCCG
The DNA here is from genome assembly GCF_042430725.1 of Streptomyces cinereospinus. Taxonomy (NCBI): domain Bacteria; kingdom Bacillati; phylum Actinomycetota; class Actinomycetes; order Kitasatosporales; family Streptomycetaceae; genus Streptomyces; species Streptomyces cinereospinus. The sequence continues at coordinate 10,112 of NZ_JBHMCY010000047.1, forward strand.
AGCCCGCCCGCCAGTTCCGCTTCGGCGCGGACGGCGCCCAGGACCCGGCCGTCTTCCAGGCCCTGCTGGACGCCGCCGCGGCGGCGCGCAACCGGGCCGCGCGCGGCGAGGACCCCGGTGTGATGACGATGTTCCCCGAGACCGCCGAGCAGGCCGGCGCGCTCGGCGGCGAGCACGGCGTCGAGGGCTTCGAGTACTACTGCACCTCCCGTGGCGAGCACGAGCGTTCCGCGAAGTTCCTGGCCTGGGAGAGCATCGACAAGATGGCCTCCAGCGACGCCTTCCGCTCCGTCCCGCTGATCGGTGACCGGCCCGTCCTCCAGATCATCGGCGAACGCGCCGTCACCGCCTGGATGGCCGTCGAAGCCCACCGGCGTGCCACCGGCCCCAAGGAGATCCACTGGATCAAGGGCGCCAGCCACGTCGACCTCTACGACAAGAAGGAGTACGTCGACCCCGCCGTCGACAAGCTCACCGACTTCTTCATCGCCGCCCTGACCACGGCGTGACCCGCCGGGGAGAGGTGTCCCGGCCGGCCGGGACACCTTGAGGGGCGACCGGCCACACCTTCGCTCAAAGTAACCCCCTTGACAGGTGACGATGACGCATGGGAGCCTCTCGTCACCGGTCAGAACAGTTACTTATTGGTGAGGACAGACCCATGGCAGTCGTACGGTTCCATCTCGTCTCCCAGCTCAGCCCGCAGGACGTGCTCGGGGTGCTGACCGACTTCGGCCCCTCCCGCGCGGACGCCTGGCCCACGATCGACACGGAACACTTCGAGGTCCACGGCCTGGGCGACACATGGGCCGAGGTCACCGAGGGCACCGCCGCGGCCTGGGAGCGCGCGCGTTACGAGTGGGCGCCGGGCGGTGACACGGTCACCGTCACCACCCTCGACTCCAAGCTCTTCGGCGCGGGCGGCGGCTGGGTCTTCAGAATGACCCCCGAGGACGGCGGCACCCGGGTCGACGTCGAGCTGACCCGGCAGCCCAGCACGCTCAAGGGCAAGATGCTCGCCTCGCTGCTGCCCCTGGCGGCGCCCCCGTCCCTGCGCAAGTCCTTCGCGGGACCGCTGAAGGCCAAGTGACGCCCGGGGACCGCTGAATGCCAAGTGACGCCAGGGGCCGCCGTGGACAACGGCGGCCCCTTCGTCATGCCCGAGCACGCGCCTCGCGCACCGGCGGACGCGGTACCGGGGGGACGCCGCCGGGCGCGGCGTTCAAGGGACACCCCGGGAGATGACACCCGCGCGGCCGAGCACACCTGCCCACGGCCCGGACGCGACTCGACCCGCGGCCCGCGGGTCGCGGGTCGCGGGTCGCGGGTCGCGGGTCGCGGGTCGAGACCGTATCGAGCAGCAGGGTCACACGGTGCGCTGCTGCCGGGACGTCCGGCCCGGCAGCAGCGCCTGAAGGGTGCACCACACCCCGCCGCCGGCGTACACCGAGAGCACGTCGAGCGCGGGACCGTCGCCTCCGAACACATGGGGTACGGGTGTCTCGCCTCCCGCACCCGCGATACCGTGCGTGCTCATGCTGGTCCGGTCTCTCCGGTCAGTGCCGGAAGGGGGAGACGCACCGGAAGCTGGAGGCTGCGTCGAGGTCGCCGTAGCCCTGGTAGCGGGACACCGCCGGGTAGGCGCACAGGTTGCGTTCGACCTGCTCGCCGTCGGCGTTGATCAGGGTGGCGGGCAGCGTCCTGGGCGCCTTGCCGTGCTCCACCCAGGCGGTCAGGGCGGCGAGGCCGTCGGCCGAGCCGGACTGGCCGTTGAGGCCGCAGTGGTCGGTGCCCGGGGCGAGGAAGAGGCGGTAGAAGTCGTCGGCCTTGCGCGCGCCGCCCGTCTCCCGCTCGACCCGCTCGCGGTACCTCACGGTGCCCTGGGTGGGGATGAACTGGTCGGCCTGGCCGTGCCAGGTCAGCAGCTTGCCGCCGGACGCGCGGAAACCCGACAGGTCCGGGTCGTCCGTGCCGATGATCCCGTCGTACTCGGCCTGGGACTGCTCGAACAGCTGGGTGAACTGGCTGTAGGTGATGGTCGAGACGTCGAAGGACGGATCCTTCTTCAGCCAGCTGGACACCCAGAAGGCGGGCACCGGGAAGGGATTGCCCTTGACGGTGCCGTCATCGCTCCTGACGGTGGCCGCGAGGCCCTTCAGGTCGGCCCCGACCGGGACTCCGGCCCACAGCTTCGTGCCGGAGGCGGTGCGCGGACCGTCCCAGATCTTACGGACCACGGCCGCGTCGGCCGCGGTGACGGTCAGCTCCTGGCCGTCGCACTCGACCTTGGTGCCGATCAGCCGACGCGGGTCGAAGTCGCAGCGGGACGCATCGTTGACCAGGCCGTCCCGGGCACCGTCGAGCTTGTCGCAGGCCTTGACGGCGGCGGCGGTGAAGGCGTCCAGCTCGCAGCCGGTCGGGTAGGTCTTCTCGTTGTTCATGACGACCTGGGGCCACAGGGTGGCGACCACGTACTCGTCCCAGTTGATCGCGGGCGCGTCGGCGAGGATGCCGTCGTAGTCGTCGGGGTAACGCTGCGCTTCCGCGTAGCCCTGGCGTCCACCGGTGGAGCAACCGGTGAAGTAGGAGTACGAGGCGCGCTTGTCGTAGGCCGAGGCGACGACCGCCTTGCCGACGACTGCCGCCTCGTGCTGGGAGCGGGAGGCGAAGTTCTCCAGCAGGGCCTTGTTGACCTCGCCCTCGCTGTTCAGCGCCCAACTGACGTCGACGGCGTCTTTGACGCCGGCGTCCGTGGTGGTCGCGGCGTAGCCGTTCTTGACCGCCGTGCCGAGTCCGACACCGTTGTCACCCGCGAGGAAGGCGCTGCCGCCGAGTGCCTGGAAGCGGCCGTTCCAGCCCCGCTCGGGGAGCCAGGTCGTGACCTTGGCGTGGTCGCCGTCGCCCGGGTGGGTGAGGGTGACGGTCACCTCGCAGAAGGCCGGCACGCCGCTGACCTCGCCCCCGAGGACGCCGGTGCCCTTGATGACGCCGCCCGCCCGGCGGACCGCCGTCACGGACTCCACTTCGGTGCCGGCCGGGGCCTTCACCGGCGTGGTGCGGCAGTTGAGCGGCGTGGCGTCGGTGGAGCTCCGGGGCTCCGCCGAAGCGGTCGGGAGGTACACGGCGGCGGCCAGCGGAACACCGGCCGCGAGAACCGTCAGAAGTCGTCGTCTCATGAGATCCGTCCAGGAGTAGATGTGCACTCGGTCGCGCGGCGACACGTGTGTACGGCGAATGAGGGAAGCGGCGGTCGGAGCCGTGAGCTCACGGCGCACCGAAGACTGACCGAAACGTATCACCGCTTCAAGGGGTGACGAAAGGAAGTGGGTATCCCTCCGGCCTCCGTCCGTCGCGGCGATGTCCTGCAACCACTGTGGAGTCCCACGCGCACACCGGAGAACAGTCGATTGACGGTCCGGGATCACGGATTTCCGGCCTGGGCCGGCAACAAACGTGTTAGGTCATGGGACGGGTTCGGCGTCCGTGTCCGCGGGGCCGGGGCAAGACCGTTCGGGCTGGAGACGGACCTTCCGCAGCCCTTCCCGCCGGCACCACCCGCCTCGCGGGGGACGCCTCACCCCTCGTCCGCCGCGTCGGACACGCCGCCGGCGTGCGCCTCGGGCAGCCACCGGGAGTGGTATCGCTCGGCCCAGGAGCGGCTGACGAACCCGGTACGCAGTCCGAGCCGTGCCTCCGGGTCCTCGTGGGCCCTGCGCATGTGCCCGATGAGGACGAAGGTGATCGCCCAGGCCAGCAGGTCGTGGACGAAGATCGCGCTGGTGCGGGAGACGAAGGGCAGCAGGCCCGTGAACCACATCAGCAAGCCGGTGAACATCATCACGAGGACGGCTCCGGCGATCCACCCCGCGTAGAGCTTCTGACCCGCGTTGAACTTCCCGGCCGGGCGGGCCTCGGGCGAGGTCCGTCGTCTGCGGACGGCCCGCAGCCACTGCCGGTCGTACACCGCGAAGCGGTTCAGCCTGCGCAGGTCGGCGCGGAACGCGGCCGAGGACAGCCCCAGCAGGAAGGGCAGCGGCAGCAGGATGCCCGACCACTCGTGCAGGGTCGCCATCAGGTGCCGTCGGCCGACGAGCTGGGCGAGCGGCCCGAGGTACAGGCAGGCGGCGGTGACGAGACACACCAGCATCAGGTAGCCGGTGATCCGGTGCACCCAGCGTTCGGCGGCACTGAAGCGGCGGATGCGGCCCGAGGGGGCAGAGGGGCCCGAGGGTTCAGGCCGCGCCGCTGTGCCGGTCGGCGCCGTCGAGCCAGCCGTCGATCGCATATCCACGCTCCTCCCAGAAACCGGGAACGACCTTGTCGGTGACCGAGATGCCGGACAGCCACTTGGCCGACTTGTAGAAGTACATGGGCGCCACGAACAGGCGGACCGGACCGCCGTGCTCATGGGTGATGGGCTCGTCCTGCATCTTCAGCGCCACCAGCACGTCGGAGCGGCGGGCCTGCTCCAGGGTGAGGCTCTCGGTGTAGGCACCGTCGAAGCACGTGAAGCGGACCGCCGCGCCCGAGGAGCGCACCCCGGAGGCGTCCAGGATGTCCGCCAGCTTCACCCCCTCGAAGGGGGTGTCGTCCACCCGCCACCCGTCCGTGCACACCACGTCGGCGACGACCCGGGTCTGCGGCATCGCGCGCAGGTCGGCGAGCGTGTAGGTCCTCGGCTCGGCGACCAGGCCGCCGACCGTGAGCGCGTAGTCGGTGTCGTCCTTGTGCGGCACCGAGCCGACGATGCTGTAGTACCGGAAACCGCCCGGGTTGGGGAGCAGGCCGGTCAGGCCGGTCGAGTCGACCTGGGACGCGGCGCCGAGGAACCCCTCCCAGCCGCGCTGGAGGTACGGCGCGGTGGCGAGCGCCGCGGCGCCCGCTCCGAGCATGCCCAGCAGCACCCGCCGCCCCACCGGCGCGCCGCCCTCGGCGTCTGGCTTCGACTGTCCTGCCATAGTCAGTGTGCTCCTTGGCCTGGTGACGTTCACCGGCGGGGTGTGTGGTCGCGCAACGGGTCCGACATGTGCGAGCGTCGCCGGACCGCACGACCTCCATCACCGGTTCAACAGGTGACGATCGTGACACCTGGCCCGACACCTGTCAACTCTCAACTGCCAACGACCGAGGCACCCATGCACACGCCTGCACTGTGGGGCACTCGTCGCCACCGGGAGTCGCAGACGCGATGGACGAAGACGACATCTCAGGGTGAGATCGGGACCCGAGGGCCACCGGCCGGCGCCCGGAAGTGCAGTCGACGCGGTCCGTTTCGTCGCACTTCTTTCCACCGTCCGCCCAGGCAGCTCGATGAGCCGACCGCCACCGATCCCTTTGCCGGAGGAGGCACCGTCCCGCTCCCCACTCGCACCCGCCGCGAAAGGTACGGTTCGGCCCGGCGGCCCGCCCCGACCAACGGCGCCGCCCGTCCGGGTGGCGTTTCCTTGCCTCGACGGGAGTCACCTGTCAAAATGGTTACGTGAACTTTGACCATGCCTTCGTCTGCGGACACCCGGCGCTCGACTTCGCCGCCACCCTCCGCGCCCGGCGCTCGACCCGCTTCGAGATGTTCGTGACCCCGGAGCGGCTGAACGCCTGGTACCTGGAGTCCGGACTCGTCGATACGATCACGCCCGGCGACGAGGACGACGTCCGGGAGGCGATCAGGGTGCGCGAGGCCCTCTACCGGCTGATCACCGACCGACGCCTCGGTGAGGAGTTCGACCGCGAGGCGCTCGCCGTGCTCAACGGCGCCGCGCGCGCGGTCCCCGTGACGCCGCAGCTCACCGTGCGGGGCCGGCACACCGAGGCGACGCCCGAGCAGGCCCTGGCCACCGTCGCCCGGCAGGCCGTCGAGCTGCTCAGCGGCCCGGACGTCCCCTTGCTGAAGGAGTGCGGCAACCCCGAGTGCACGCGCGTCTACATCGACCGGTCCCGTGGTATGCGGCGCCAGTGGTGCGGTATGGAGTCCTGCGGCAACAAGCACAAGGCCGCCGCCTACCGCGCCCGCAAGAAGACCGCGTCCGGCGTGACCGCGTGAGGACGCCCTGACCGGAGTGGGCGGCGCCCCGGCGGCGGCAGGCCGGGAACAGCGACGGGGAGGCGACGAACGCCGCCGGCCCCTGCGCGCGTCCGAGACCGACCATCCGCCTGCCTGCCGCAATCGGCACGGACATCCCCAGGCAGGCGCGGTTGCAGCGGACGAGCAGGCCTTGTTCCTGCCGGCGCCGGACGTGTCGTCGCTCCTCTCGTGCGGGATCGCCGACCGTGTTGCTTGCCCGCCGACGTCCGCAGCTACGGGACTCCCGAAGGAGCCGCCTCCACGGCCCGCGAGCGAGCCGCCTCCTGTCTCTGACCGGGCGGAGCGCGCCGCACGGACGGTTCGACGACACACTTACCGGGCAGTTGTGAGAAGCGAACATGTCCGACGTACCGCCGGGTGTCGATACTTATCTGCACAGGGTCCTCGCCGTGGGTACCATGCGCAGCACCATTCATATCGAGGGAGTGAACCGGTTGTGACGAACAAGTCAACCGCCCCCCTCCGATCGCGGTTGGTTGACCAAGCCGCGTCGGACCTGGAGGAGAACCGCCGTCGGCAGCAGGAGCTGGCGGAGCAGATCTCGGTGCTGCGACAGGAAGAGGCCCTTCTTACGGACATCCTGAACCTCGCGCAGCGGTACCAGGGTTTTTCGGACCCGTCCCGGCTGCCCGAGCAGTTGCAGGACGAGCCCGTCGTCACCAAGGGGAAGCGTGCCTCGACCGGCGCCGCCGCGCGGCGCCCGGATTCGGCCCGGACCGCTCCGGCGGATTCGGCCCGGACCGCCCCGGCGGGTGACACGGCGCAGGCCGGCGCGAAGGGGACGTCGCGCCAGCCCCTGCTCGGCGATCTCCTGCTGGAACTGCTCGACGGGCACGACGGGCCGCGCATGGCGAAGGAGTTGCGGGACGAGCTCCTGGTGAAGCACCCGGACCGCACTCCGACCCCGCAGGTGGTGCGCAACACCCTTGAGTCGCTGGTCGCCAAGGGACGCATCCAGCGCCACAAGCAGCAGCGTTCCGTCATGTACACCGTGGTCAAGAAGGGTGCGAAGAGCTGACACGTCCACTCGTCCGCGTGCGGCGGACCCGGCCGAAGCGAGTGTGCGCCTGGTGCGGTCCGGTCCGCCGCGGGAGCTGTGAGAAGAGCCAGACCGTACGACTGCGCCGGGGGATCGAGAGCGGCGTGTTCGACACATATGACGAAGGCATAGTCACACGTACCTTGGCCGACGTTCACGGGGAAAGCTCGGAGGCGGACCGTATTCACCCTGGGTGACACTCTGCGCCCAGTTCCACACCTCGGTGTCGCTCGGCCATGCCGGCACGTCGCCACCGTCCGTGCTCCGGAGCGCGCGCCGGCCGGTGTCGATGACGGTACCGGCGGGGGCCGAACGAGTGAGCCCGCCCGCGTGTGTGCGCTTCCTGGACTCCATGCCGTGGCCTCGCTCTCCTGGGTGGGTATGCACGAACAGGCGCGGGTCCCGTGCGGGGGCATGGAGGACACGGGACCTGCGGCCTCGGGGGACGGGTCAGACGGCGCCGGCGTCGATGGTGACGGGGACGTTGCCGCGCATGGCCTTGGAGTACGGGCAGATCTCGTGGGCGGCCTCGGCCAGTTCCCGGGCGGTGGCCTGGTCCACGCCTCCGAGGACGGGGGCGAGGACCGCGGAGAGGTTGAATGCGCTGTCGTCGCCGTGGGTGAGGGTGATCTCGGCCGTGATGGTGGTGCTGGTCAGCCGGATCTTGCGCTGGGTCGCGGCGCGGCGCAGGGCGCCGAGGAAACAGGCGGCCCAGCCGGCGGCCAGGAGCTGCTCGGGGTTGGTGGCCGCGCCCGAGCCGCCCAGCTCCTCGGGAAGGGCGAGCTTGGTCTCCAGCAGACCGTCGGAGGAGCGGACATGACCGCCGTTGCGGCCCTCTCCGTCGACGTCGACAACGGCGGTGTAGGTGACTGCCATGGCTTCTCGCTCCCCATCTGGGTTCAAGGGTGTGGGACGTATTCCGGCCGGAACCATGTCACTCCGTCACCGGTTGAGGTGGTAATGCACACGTGGCTACCCAACGCGTCGCCGCCGCCGGGGCGCGGAGCGGAGTACCGGGACCATGGCCGGCGGTGGACGGGGCCCGGCCGGTCGATGGAGTCGAAGAGCGGCGGAGGCTACCGGTTGGGCCTTTTGGGCGCGGCGGCGGCGCGGCCGTGTCCCGCGGGTGCCCAGGTGCTGTGCGCGCAGGGCGTGCGCTTGAGACCGACATCGGCCACGCCGAGCACGGGTCGTTCATCAGGGTGCCGTCTCCCACGGGACAAGGCGAAGAGCGAGGGCGCGTGCTTCGCCTCTCGCCGCGCCGGCGCACGGGGGCGGCGGCACGGCGGTGGCGACCGGAGTGACTGCGCTACAGGCCCAGGTCGAGGGCCACGCAGGAGTAGAACTTCCACGAGTTCTCGGGGTTGTAGGTCGCGCCGCCCGCACCACGGGGGTCGGCTTCCACGTCGGTCGTCATGTCGTCGAACCGGATGCGCTCGGGAAGCTTGCCGAAGCGGGCCTGCCGTGCCGCCGCGTCGACGTCGATAGCGATGTCGTTGTTCATGACCATGCTCCACATCGGTGGTCGTGGATCGCCTTGTACTGGTCGCCTCCGGCGGCCGGTATCAGCGTGCACGACCATTGCGTCACCTGTCAAGCCGGTGACGCAATGGAGGCACGCACCTGGAGGTGGCACACCTGAGACCGGCGCACCCGCGCACCGTCGCGGGTCACGTGCTGCCCGCGCCCTGGTGCGACGCGACACCACCGGACTGCTCGCGAGTGAGCGGCGCGCGATCGAGGCGCTGCCGCGTCCCGGAGCCGGCGGTGCAGACCGCCGGCTGCGGCCTGCGCCTCGCGCCACCTGCGGCTCCTAACGCGCCCGGGCCGCCGGCCCGCAGCACGACACATCCGTCCGACGACTTACTGGCGCGCTCGCCGCCGGGGTGCGGACATCCGGCAGTCAAACGACGGACGCCGTACGTCTGATGTGCGCCGACATTGGAAGCAACCGCCGACGTACGGCGTGCCGCGCTCACCGATGCAGAGGATCAACATGAGCAAGACCTGGCTGATCACGGGCAGTTCCCGCGGACTGGGCCGTACCCTCGCCGAGACCGTCCTGGAGGAGGGGCACAGCGTCGTGGCCACCGCCCGGCGGACCGAGTCCCTGACCGACCTCGCCGACAGGTACGGCGAGCGGGTAAGACTGGCGACCCTGGACGTCACCGACCCGGACGCGGCCCGACGAGCCGTTCAGACCGCCGTGGACACCTTCGGCCGCCTCGACGTGGTCGTCAACAACGCCGGCTACGCCGACATGGCGGCCATCGAGGACATGTCGGACCAGGCCTTCCGCGATCAGATCGACGCCAACCTGTTCGGCGTCGTCAACGTCACCCGCGCCGCGCTGCCCGTCCTGCGCGAACAGCGCTTCGGACACATCGTCCAGATCTCCTCCGTCGGCGGACGCGTGGGCGTGCCCGGGCTGGGCGCCTACCAGGCGGCCAAATGGGCCGTCGGCGGCTTCTCCGAAGTCCTCGCCCAGGAAGTGGCACCCCTCGGCATCAAGGTCACCGTCGCCGAACCCGGCGGCATGCGCACCGACTGGGCCGGCTCCTCCATGGCCACCCCGTCCGTCAGCGCCCCGTACCAGGGTGTCGTCGGCGGAGCCATCGCCGCCATCCGCGGAGCCGACGGCAAGCAGCCCGGCGACCCCGGCCTCGTCTCCCGCATCCTCATGGACGTCGTGGAGGCCGAGGAACCCCCGTTGCGCCTCCTGCTCGGCAAGGACGCCGTCGCCGTCGCCCGGCAGATGGCCGACCGGCTCGCGGCGCAGGACGCCCAGTGGCGCGAGGTGAGCGAGTCCGCGTCCGTCTGACACCCGGGCGCCCGGCGGGCGTCCGGTGACCGCGAGGCGCGCCGGTGGCGGTCGGACCGCCACCGGCGCGCCTCGGGCCGCATCTGCCCGGCGATGCCCGCCGTACGTCCGTCGTCCTCGGTCCGCGCCGTACGACCGGGATCAGACGGTGATGGTCTTGTACTCGGTGTAGGTGCCGAGACCGACCGCGCCGTACTCGCGGCCGATGCCGCTGGCCTTGAAGCCGCCGAACGGGCCGTCGAAGGCGACCGAGGCGCCGTTGACCGTGATGGTGCCGGTGCGCACCCGGCGGGCGACGGCGAGGGCGTGCTCCTCGTCGGCGGACCAGACGCCACCGGAGAGGCCGTACTCGGAGTCGTTGGCGATGCGGACGGCGTCGTCCTCGTCGTCGTAGGCGATGACGACCAGGACCGGGCCGAAGATCTCCTCCTGGGCGATCCGCATGGAGGTGTCGACGTCGGCGAAGACGGTCGGGGTGACGTAGTTGCCCTTCTCCAGCCCTTCGGGGATCTGCGGGCCGCCGGTGACCAGGCGGGCGCCCTCCTCGATGCCGAGCCGGATGTAGTTGCGCACCCGCTCCTGCTGGTCGGGGCGGATCATCGGGCCGATGAACGTGTCGGGGTCGCTCGGGTCGCCGACCTTCAGCGACTCGACCAGGTCCTTCAGTCCGGACACGACCTCTTCGTACCGGCTGCGCGGGGCGAGGATGCGGGTCTGGGCGATGCACGACTCGCCGTTGTTGAGCAGGGAGCCGAACCTGACGCCCGCGACGGCCTCGGCGATGTCGGCGTCGGGCAGGATGATCATCGCGGACTTGCCGCCCAGCTCCAGGCTGACCCGCTTGAGCTGCTCACCCGCGATCGACGCGATGCGCCGGCCGGCGCGCGTCGAACCGGTGAAAGCGATCTTGTCGACGTCCTTGTGCGACACCAGGTACTCACTGGTCTCACGTCCCGCGGGCAGGACGCTGATGACGCCCTCGGGCAGACCGGCCCGCTCCAGCAACTCGGCCAGGAAGCCCATGCTCAGGGAGTTCTCCGGGGAGACCTTGAGAATCACGGAGTTGCCGGCGACGAGTGCCGGGATGATCTTCGAGGTGGCGGAGGAGAACGGGGAGTTCCACGGGATCACCGCCGCCACCACGCCGACCGCCTCACGGCGCACCACACTGCGCACCGTCGCGGCCGGGTCGGAGGGCACGAGGGTCTCCTCCCAGGCGAACTCCTCCGCCGCCTTCAGGTAGGCGTTCGCCTGCCGGGTCAGGCCGGGCTGTCCGGCGCGGGTGAACCAGCCCGCCGAGCCGTTCTCCAGTGAGATCAGGTGCGCGATCCGCTCCGCGTTCTCCTCGCGCAGCGCGTTGAACCGGCGCAGGACGGCGATCCGCTCCGCGGGCGGGGTCAGCCGCCACACCCCCTCGTCGAACGACTCGCGGGCCGCGGCGACCGCGCGGTCGATGTCCGGGGGCTGCGCCTGGGCGGCGCGGGCGACCACCGACTGGTCGTGCGGCGAGGCGACGTCGACAAGCTCCGGGCTGCTCGGCTCGACCCAGGAACCACCGATGAAGAGCCGGTCGTAGGTGATCATGCGCTGTCCTCTTCCGTTGTCCGTGCTTCGTGCGGAACTCTCGATCAAATGTCACTTCAGCGTAGCACTTCACATGCTTATCTGCACATCATCATGGCGAAATCGAAGTCATCCTCCTCACTGATGGTGCTCCGCTGATGGCGCCTTCCGCGAGGCAAGGAATCGGCACCCACCACGTGGACACCCGCGGCCGGTACCGGCCGCGGCGGCAGTCAAGCCGCTCCGGGCAGGCGGTCGCGTCAGTCGAATGACCCAAACCCCCAGGGGTCGCGGACCTCTCTCGCACCGCTCGCGTCACACCGTCATCTGACGGATGTGCCCGCATTCACCGCCGTCCAGAGTATGGGTGTCGGCTCGACTCCGACACGGCGTCGAGCCGGGCCGCGAGGAGCCGGCCCCACACCCGACACTCATGCGGCACACGGTTCGTCACCTGTTTGACAGGTGACGAACCGTGTGCGAGGGTCATCGCGCCGGAGCGCCGTGGCCCCTCGCACCGCAGGTGTGAGGGGGGTTCCGGGCGCGAGCCGGTCACCGGTAACACACGACGGAGGGCTTCACATGATCAACAGGCGTACCTTCAGCAAGGCCGTCGGCCTGGGCACCGGCGCGACGGCGGTCTCACTGGCCGGCCTGCACACCACCGCGTTCGCCGCCGGCGCGTCGCGCGAGCCGAGTGGCACACACGTTCCCGCGGTGCCGGCCATCACTCCGGGCACCCACACCGGCTTCCGCAAGCTCAAGCACGTCAAGGCGGGTGTCCTCGACATCGGCTACGCCGAGGCGGGTCCCGCCCACGGCCCGGTCGTCCTCTGCCTGCACGGCTGGCCGTACGACATCCACAGCTTCGTCGACGTCGCCCCGCTCCTCGCCGACCTGGGCTACCGCGTCATCGTTCCCTACCTGCGCGGTCACGGCAGCACCCGGTTCCTGTCCCGCCACACTCCCCGCACCGCCGAGCAGTCGGCCATCGCGCTCGACATCATCGCCCTGATGGACGCACTGAAGATCGACAAGGCGGTGCTCGCGGGCTTCGACTGGGGTTCGCGCACCGCCGACATCATCGCCGCCCTGTGGCCCGAGCGCGTCAAGGCGATGGTCTCCACCAGCGGGTACCTCATCACCGACCGCAAGATGCAGCTGGAGCCCGCCGCCCCGGCCGTCGAGCACAACTGGTGGTACCAGTGGTACTTCGCCACCGACCGGGGCAGGAAGACCATGGAGAACGTCGAGGACCGCCTCGCCCTGTGCCGCTACGTGTGGACCCTGGTCTCCCCCAACTGGAACTTCGACGACGCCACGTACCAGCGCACCGCCGAGGCGTTCAAGAACCCCGATTACGCCGCCATCGTGCTGTTCAACTACCGCTGGCGCATCGGGCTGGTCGACGGGGAGGCCCGCTACGACAGCTACGAGCGCGAGCTCGCCGCCCAGCCCTCCATCCACGTCCCCACCGTCACCCTCGACGCCGCCCTGGACCCCTTCACACCGCCCGGCGACGGGTCGAGCTACCGCAGCCGCTTCACCGGCCCCTACGCGCACCGCACCATCGCGGACATCGGCCACAACCTGCCGCAGGAGGCGCCCACCGCCTTCGCCCAGGCAGTGGTCGACGCCGATCACCTGTGACAGCCGCACCCGACGTCGGCCCGGCGTCCGCGTCCGGCACCCTCAGTCCGTGCGGAGCCCGGACTGCACAGGGCGGCGGCCCGGCACCGTGTCACTCCGGTACGCGGGATCCGTCCGGCACGGGCCCCCGGCGCGGGCGGCGTCCGGCATCGCGGCGGCCGGCCCCTTCCGTCTGCGCCGCGCCGGACACGCACGGCCGGGAGGAGCGGCCCCGCACTCCTCGCGGCCGCCCGGCGCCGCACCCCCTCCACACGCGCCGTCGGTCTCCTGCGACCGGCCGGAGACCCCCACCACTCGACCTCGTCACCGTCTTGACAGGTGACTGAACGCCTGACAATTCGACACCAGTCAAAACGGTGACGAACAAACGTACCGGCGAAGCCGGTCCATACCCGTCGTCGACATACCTGAAAGGGAAAAGCCGTGGTCAGCATCAAGGGTGGACGCAAGCGACTGGTGACAGCCGGAGTCTCGACGCTCACGGCGGGTCTCGCACTCGGCGCGTTCGCCCTCAGCGGCACCGCCAGCAGCGCGCCCGGGAGCGCGGAGGCCGGCCGGCACGCCAAGCCGACGATCGTCCTGGAACACGGCGCCTTCGCCGACGGCTCCAGCTGGAACGGCGTCATCGCCGAACTGCACGCCGACGGCTACCCGGTCGTCGCCGCCGCCAACCCGCTGCGCGGCCCCGCCTCCGACGCCGCCGCCCTGCGCACGGTCCTCGACCACGTGGAAGGCCCCACGGTCCTCGTCGGCCACTCCTACGGCGGCAACGTCATCAGCCAGGCCGCCACCGACGACCCGGAGGTCAGGGCCCTGGTCTACGTCGCCGCCTTCCTGCCGGCCCCCGGTGAGAACGCTCTGGAACTCACCGAGAAGTACCCGGGTTCCACCCTCCCCGACGCCCTCGACCCGGTCACCTACCGCCAGGCCGACGGCTCCACGGCCACCGACCTGTACATCCAGCAGGACAAGTTCCGCCGGCAGTTCGCGGCCGACGTCCCCGCCCGGCAGGCCGCGCTGATGGCCGCGGCGCAGCGCCCGATCGCCCAGGCCGCCCTTGCGGAGAAGGCCACCTCGGCCGCCTGGAAGTCCAAGCCCACCTGGGACATCGTCACCACCCGCGACCTCAACATCCCCGCCGCCGTACAGCGTTTCATGGCGCAGCGTGCCCACGCCCGCACCACCGAGGTCGCGGCCTCCCACTCGGTCGCCGTCTCCCACCCCCACCTCGTCGCCGAGGTCATCGAACAGGCCGCCCGGGCAACCGTCCGCTGACCCCCTTCGGGGCGTGGGGCCACCCGGACCCTGCGCCCCCGGGCGACCCACCGGTACACCTCACACATGTGCGATCCGAGCGAGAAAGGGCATCATGACCTCACATCCGGACTCCCGGGCGCTGGGCGCCTTCCTCCGGTCGCTGCGGGCGCGGCTGTCGCCGCAGGAGTGCGGCCTGCCCGCCGCGGAGCTCACCCGCAGGGTCCCGGGGCTGCGCCGCGAGGAGGTGGCCGCGCTCGCCGCGATCAGCGTCGACTACTACACCCGCCTCGAACAGGGCCGCGTACGCGCCTCCGCCCCCGTCCTCGCCACCCTGGCCCGCGCCCTGCGCCTCGACGACGACCAGCAGCGCTACCTCTACGAACTCGCCGGCCGTGCCGACGCGCGCCCCCGCGCCCGCCACGCCGTCCAGCACCCTCGGCCCGCCATGCGCCGCCTTCTCGACCAACTGCCGCACACACCCGCCCTCGTCCTCGGCAGGCGCCTCGACATCCTCGCCTGGAACCCGGCCGCCGCGGCCCTCTACACGGACTTCGCCGCCCTGCCCGCCGGCCACCGCAACTACCTCCGCCTCCTCTTCACCGATCCCGCCCTGCGCGAGCTGCACCGCGACTGGGCGAGTGACGCCCGCGACTCCGTCGCCGCCCTGCGCATGGAGGCCGCCGCGGAACCGGACGACCCCGACCTCGCCCGCCTCGTCGGTGACCTCACCCTGCGCGACTGCGACTTCCGCGCCTGGTGGGCCGAGCACCACGTCAACAGTGCCGCCCACGGCACCAAGCACTACCGCCACCACCTGGTCGGCGACCTCACCCTCGACTGCGACGTCTGGGCCGGTCCCGACGGCTCCGGGCAGCGTCTGATGGTGCTCACCGCCGAACCCGGCAGCCCCTCCCACGACGCCCTGCGCATCCTCACCTCCTGGAGCGCCGACCGAGCGGGACCGTCCCCGGCGCGGGACCTGACTCCGTGACCGGCGCCCGCGCGGCGGCCGGGGTGAATCCGCGTGGCCTCCCCCGGCCGGGTGCTCGTCCGGGAAGTAGGTGCCGCCGCCGTGGAAGCGGGCGACACCTCCGGGTACCGACCGGAACGGGTCGGGTTCACCCTGCGGTGTCACCGGTTGCGGCTCTTCTCCGGCCGTGAGCGCGGCCGACCGTCACTCGCGGTCGGCGGCGCACCCCGGCCGGGCGCGGCAACGGGCTCCGACCGCCGCCCAGCGTGCGGCCGACCGTGCTCAGCCGTCCTCCGCACCACGTCGGTCCAGCACACGCCGGCTCGCACCGCACGGTGCGCCTCTCGGGCACGGACGGCCAGGCCCCGCACCCGCCGTGCCGTGATCAGCGGTCCGCCTTCGGCCGACACGACCACCGCATGGCACCCGGCTCGACCGGACACCGCACCGACCCGGCGGCCCCCTCCTGCCACGAGCACGGTGGTCGCGGGGTCGCCTTGGGGCCTGTGTGATACCGCGTTCAGTCAGTCACTCCGAAGTTGCGGCATTCCGGCGCGCATGGGGGGCGTTCGCCAGTACTGTCGCATCGGCCGCCGACGCCGGGCGCCGGGGGGTGCCGGCCGTGGCGATGAGCCCACGCGGGATGATCGGAGGACATGTGACGGACCAGGATGTCCCAGCCCTGCTCCTACTGGACGACGAGGAACTCCTCATGGAGATCGCCCAGTTGTCCGATCCCCGGGGCGCTCTGCACAGTCCCTCGGGACTGGTCGAACGGGGCCGCGGGATCGCCGCCGAACAGCTCGCGCGGGTCCGAAGCACCGTCTGCCCCCGCAAGGACATCGTGAACATGCCCGAAGCGGACCTCGCGGCAGTGATCACCTCCGCGCTCCTGGCGACGGCCGCCCCGTCCGTCAGCAGCGGCCTCGCCTGCGCCATCGCGGTGTACGCGGCCAAGCGTGGTGTCGGCTGGCTGTGCCCGGACGACGAGGCGGATCCCGGGTGATACGAGAGCCGCTGTGCACTCCGGGCACCGGCGGAGCCTTCGACTCGGACACCGGGCTGCTGGACCTTGGCTTCGACCCCACATCGCTCGGCTCGATTTTCGAGCCGACCCGGAACAACTGGCGTCAGCTGGTGACTCTGTACCACGAGTGGGTGCACTTCTACCAGTACCACGCGACCACGTACGGATATCTCCACCGTATGCTGTCCAACGCCCAACTCCTGTTGGCCAACGGGTTTCTCCGGGTGGCCCGCGAGGAGCGCGGGCGGCGCCGCGAACGCCTCCCTCTCACCGTCGGCAGCACCGCCCTGGAGGGGGCGTCCACCGAGAACCCCAACGCCTTCAACCGGCGCGCGCTTGCGATGATCCAGCAGAAACGTGACGCGATCTCAGGCTTCGGCCCGTTCCCCACGCTGTCCTCGATGGCGGAGTGGCGCCTCCTGGGACTCGTGCTCGACGAGATGTTCGGCATTCCCCCGGTTTTCCTTTCCGAGCCGGCCATGCCCTCGCCCCCCTTCATCCGCTACAAACGGGTCCACTACCTCCTGGAGACCCACGCCCACCTCCTTTCCACGGCCTGGCTGTCCATGGCCGTCGAGCGGAGCGGTGGCGACCCCTGGATCTCGCGGACCGCGGTAGAGGTCGCGAACGCGCAGGCCAAAGGGCCCTACGCGGCATTTCTGCAGTTCGCGGGCGGCCTTCCCGTGTCCGGGGCCGGATGGCTCACGATGTTCTGCGCCCTGGCGGAGATCGCCTGCAATCCGCCGGGCGTCCACCGCCATCCGCGGCAGTCCTGGACGATGACGATCGCGCCGCTGTACACGAGCTGGTTCCCGGTCGTACGGATGGAGACGCTCATGTCCCTCGCCGTCGAGGGGAAGGTGAGCCGGCCTCGGTCGCGGTGGCCGGATGCCTGCACCGATCTTCTGACGGCGACAGCACAAGCCGTGGGGGTCGCCTTCCAGCCCGCCGCCGACGGAGCGACGGCCGAGCACGTACTGGAACGGGCCTTCGATCGACTGCTGCGCTACTGCGAGGACCCGGACGATGCCGTCCCCGCCCTGCTCCACTATGTTCTGGACGGACACGCCAGGCTGCTGGCCGCGGAGCGGCTGAAACACGCGTCCCCTCTGCTTCTCTCGGGATTCGGCATCTTCGAACTCGAACATCTGGTCGCCTCGCTGGGTGGCCCGACCGGGACGTTCACGCACGGCGGTGACGCGCACACGCTCGTCGGCGCGTGCGCGGGCTTGCTGCACGCGGGCCTCATCGGCGCCGACCGGGTGAGGGAGACGAGCGACGACATCCTGTTCACCGCGCTCCCTCTGGTACGGACACTTCAACTGCTCATGCACCGCACTCGCCTCGAACTCGAACAGATCGCGGACGACCGCCTGATCGGGCGGAACGACTGGACGCTCCGCGCGGTCCTGGCGGAGCACTACGGCCTTGCACTCGGCGACTTCGACTGAAGCCCGTGTGATGTCGTGATCAATGAGTAGTGCGACGCCGTGACCGGTCTTGTCGGTGCGGAAGACGTCCCAGAGCTGCCTTACCGGCCTCGAACTTCGTGCCTCGATGATTCGGCTCGCAGAACTGTGGCGAACAGCCGCTTGACCGCGACACCGCACAGGCCCTGGTGCGGGTGTGCCGTCCGGTGGCTCAGGAGGCCGGAGCAGTCTCCTGGGCGGCGGGGTCGCAGGCGTCGGTGGTGTCGCCCTTGTTGCCGGACGGCTTCAGGAAGAGGGCGAGGAGGATGCCGACGGCGAGGGTCGGGGTGATCCAGAGGTAGCCGGTGGCCGTCGCGTGGGCGAAGGCGTCCAGGGCGGTGTCGCGGAGGGCGGCGGGCAGGTGGCCGATGGTGTCCGGGCGGGCGGGGTCGAAGCCGCCGTCGGTCGGCAGATGCTGGGCGCGGTCGGCGAAACCGGTGTTGAGCAGGGTGCCGAAGACGGCGACTCCGAAGGCGGCGCCGATGGAGCGGGCGAAGGTCACCACGGCGCTCGCGGCACCGAGGTCGGCGGCGGGGACGCTGTTCTGGACGGTGGTCAGCACGACCATGGGGACCATGCCGATACCGACGCCGGTGATGAGGAAGTAGACACCCAGCACCAGGGTTCCGGGGCCGCTCCCGATGGTGCCGAGCAGGAGCAGTCCGGCGAGGTTGGCGGCCAGTCCGCCGAGCAGGATCGTCCGCAGCCGCCCGACGTGGGCGGCCCAGCGGCCGGCCAGGGACTGGCTGACGACCAGACCGGCGACCAGCGGCAGCATGTGGATACCGGACAGGGTGGCCGAGACGCCGTCGACGATCTGGAGGTAGGCCGGCAGGTAGACCAGGACGGCGAACATCGCGGCGTTGGCGAAGAACCCGATCAGCGAGGAGAAGACGACGGTCCGCGAGCCGAGCATGGCCGGCGGCAGGACCGGGGCGGCGGCGCGGCGCTCGACGGGCACCAGCAGGGCGGCCAGGGCGACCGTGGCGACGATCAGGCCGACGACGGCGGGCGAACCCCAGCCCCAGCGCTCACCGAAGGACGTGATCAGGACCAGGCCGGTGGCGACGGCCGCCAGGATGGTGGCGCCGGCGTAGTCGACGCGGGCCTTGGCGCCCCGGGGGGCGGCGGGCAGCGCGCGGGCGGCGACGACGAGGGCGACGGCGCCGACGGGCAGGTTGATCAGGAAGGCCCAGCGCCAGGAGAGCTGGTCGGTGAAGACGCCGCCCAGCAGCGGGCCGACGATGCTGGCGACGCCGTAGACCGAGCCGAACATGCCCTGGTACCGGCCGCGCTCGCTCGGCGCGACGATGTCACCGACCAGGGCGAAGGTGAGCACGATCATGCCGCCGCCGCCCACGCCCTGGAGCGCCCGGGCGCCGATCAGTTCGGGGAGGTTCCGCGCCAGGCCGCAGGCCACCGACGCGACCAGGAAGATCGTCGTCGAGGCCAGATAGAGCCGCTTGCGGCCGAACATGTCGCCGAGCTTGCCCCACAGGGGCGTCGCGGCCGTGGACGCGAGCAGATACGCGGCGCTGACCCAGGCGATGTCGTCGAACCCGTCGAGGTCCTCGGCCAGCCGGGGCAGCGCGGTGGAAACGATCGTCTGGTCCAGGGCCGCGAGCAGGACCGCGAGGATCAGCGCGCTCATCGCGGCGGCGACACCACCCGCCCGGGGCGGTGCGGACTGTGTCTTCGGCATCGACGTGCCTTTCTCCTGAGGAGGCAGGAGCGCTTCGCCCGCGGCGCACGACGTTGACGTCTCACTTCGCTGGCGATATCGCGCCTAACTGTCACGTCAATGTAGCACTTGCAGCCGACAGCTTCACTTCAAAGAGGCGTTAGTTGATTGAGCGGTCACAGATCGCGGCTAGAATCGGCCGGGTGAGAGCCGACGCAGCACGCAATCTGGAAGCCGTCCTGACCACCGGGGCCCGCATGCTCGCCACCGACCCCGGCGTGAGCATCGCGGCGATCGCCGCCGAGGCGGGCGTGGACCGGCGCACCGTCTACCGGCGCTTCGCCTCCCGCGAGGACCTCCTCGCCGCCGTCTACGCGGCGCGCCTGGCCGCCATCGAGGAGGCCATCGAGGACGCCCGGCTGCGCGAAGCGCCCGTCGCCGTCGCCCTGCACCGCTACGTCGAGAACATCATCGCCGTCAACCGCACCTGGCCCGTCGACCTCACCCGCATGCTCGCCGACGACGCCGTACGGGCGCGCCGTGACGCCCTGGCCCACGAGGTGGCGGCCTTCCTCGACCGCGCCACGGACGAGGGACTGCTGCGCTCCGGCCTCCCCGGGGGCTGGGCGAGCGCCCTGCTGCCGCAGCTCATGCACCTGGTGTCACGGGAGCTTCCGGAGCTGTCCGCGGCCCGGGCGGCGGACATCGTCGTTGACACCCTGCTGCGCGGCATCGGGACCCCCTGACACGTGGAGACCCCCTGGGGAGCACACGTCCCGGTGTCTCCCAGGAGATCGGGGCCGGGGAGGCGGGCGTCTGCCCGGAGCCCACGAAGAGTGCGTGCGTTCCCGCCCCGGCGGCGGCCCGGGCGCGGCCGGCGCACTGGCCGAGCGTGCCTGCCCACGGCACCCGTTCCGGACCGGTCTGCGTGCCGGTCAGCTCCGGGGCGACGTGCGGCGCCGTGCGCAGGGCGGACGGAGCGGGTGTCTGCGCCGCCTCGGCGACGCCGCCGGCGTGCCCGGCCGGGCGGCCGCCCCGGCGTGGCGCAGGGGCCCGCGTGGTCCGGGCGACCCGCGCTGCCCGGCCCCGCCGCCCGGCGCGGCCGCCCGGATCACTGCTCCAGCCGGTGCGGATGCGCGGGGTACACCCCCAGGACGCGCACCTCGGAGGAGAAGAACCGCAGCTCGTCCAGTGCGAGGGCGACCCGCTCGTCGTCGGGGTGTCCCTCGACCTCGACGTAGAAGCGGCTGGCGCCCAGCCCGGCGCCGATCTGATAGCTCTCGATCTTGGTGAGGTTCACCCCGCTGCTGGCGAACCCGCCGAGTGCCTTGTACAGCGCGCTCGGGATGTTGCGCACGGTGAAGAACAGACTCGTCATCGTGGGCTTCCCCGCGTCCGGCGCGGGTGCGGCGTCCCGGGACAGGACCACGAACCGCGTGGTGTTGTCCGGGTCGTCCTCGACCTCGCAGCGCAGTACGTCGAGGCCGTAGAGGGCGGCAGCGGCGGGCGGGGCGAGGGCCGCGTGCCGCGGGTCGCCGAGCTCCGCCACCTCGCGCGCGGCTCCGGCGGTGTCGTCGCTGACGAGGGTGCGCCAGCCGCCTTCGCGCAGTACCTTCCGGCACTGCCCCAGGGCGTGCACGTGGCTGCGGACGCACTCCACCCGGTCCTCGGTGCCGCCGGGCACGCCCATCAGGTCGAAGCGGATGGCGAGGAAGTACTCGGCGACGATGAACAGTCCCGACTCCGGCAGCAGGTGGTGCACGTCGGCGACGCGTCCGGCCGCGGAGTTGTCCACCGGGATGACCGCCACGTCGGCGTCCCCGAGGGTCACGGCGTCCAGGGCCTGCTCGAAGCCGGTGCAGGGCAGCTCGTCGCTCGCTGGATAGAGGGCGTGTGCGGCGGTCGCCGAGTTGGAACCGGGCTCACCCTGGTATGCGACGGTCGTCACCGTGTTCGGCCTTCCTGCGGGAGGTTCTGTCGTCGGGCGGCAGAAGCTCCGTTGCGTACCGCGCCTGTTGCAGTATCGGGGAACGCGCCCCGATGACGCTCACCCAGGGGGTCGTTCGCCGTTCCCGCCCGCCGTCAGCCCGTGCCGGCACGCCGCCGCGAGGACGTGGCGCGCGCCGTCCGCGACCCGCCCGGCCCGCGTGGCGAGCCGTACCGCGCGGCGGGGAACCGGGCGGGACCGCCGCGAGGCTCACCGCTCGCCGTGCGGCACCGCGGCCGGCTCCGCCCGCGGAGCGCCGGACACGGCCGCTTCCCGCGGCCCCTGCACGCCTGCGGGGCGGCCGCCGGTTCGGCGGCCGCCCGCGGCGTCGCCGGACACCGGTCGCCGGACCGTGCACGGCGCCTCTGTCCTGGCGGCACACGCGCGCAAGAGCGTTCAACAAGGATTTTTTCGGCCATCACAGGAGACGGGGATGACCGGAACCCCTTAGTCTGCTGGCCGGGTGGGCCGCGGGTGGCAAGGCGGCTCCCAGGAGACGAACCGCGCAGAACAGCCGCCACCACCGCGTGACGGAACGACGCAGTACCCCCGCCATTGCGCCCGGTGATCCGCGGGCACGGGGGTCAGCGTCCGGGCCGGGCGCCGGTTCGGCGGCGCAGGGAGTGGGGGACGATGGAGTCGGTCGGCGGGGCCGTGATCGGCCGTGAACGGGAGCAGAACGTGCTCTCCGAGTTCGTCACGGCGCCGGGAGGCAGGGCCCTCGTGCTGCGGGGTGACGCGGGTGTGGGCAAGAGCGCCCTGCTGGATCACGTCGTCGACCTCGCCAACGCCCACCAGCACAGGGTGGTGCGGGCGACCGGCGTCGAGGCCGAGTCGGAACTCCCCTTCGCCGGTCTGCACCAGATCCTGTACCCGCTGTCGTCCCACATCGACCAGCTGGACGACGCGCACCGCCGGGTCTTCGACGTCGTCTTCGGCCGGGGCGAGAGCTCACCCCCCTCGGTCATGACCCTCGGCATCGCGGTACTCGACCTGCTGTCGCTCGCCGCGTCGCCCAAGCCCCTCATGGTGGTCCTCGACGACGGTCAGTGGCTGGACGCCGCCAGCACGGAGGTCTGCGGATTCGTGGGGCGCCGGCTCACCGGCAGCTCGGTGCGGCTCGTCGTCGGACTGCGCTCGAACGTGCCCTCGGGGTTCGACACCGCGGCGTTGTCCGAGCTCGCCGTGCCCACCCTGTCGGCGCACGCCTCCGAACAGCTGCTGGACGCCCGGCATCCCGGGCTCGACGCCCGGATCCGCCGTCTGGTGCTGGACGAGGCCCGGGGCAACGCACTGGCCCTGCTGGAACTGCCGCCCTACGTGCGCGGCGGCCGGGAGGGGCACGGACCCGAGTCGGTACTCGGGTTCACCGGCGTCACACTGCCCCAGCGCCTGCAGCAGATGTACGGCGCGCGTATCAAGGGCCTGGGGGACAGCGTGCGCACGGAACTGCTGCGCGGCGCCCTGGACGGCGTCGAGGCGGGCTCCACCGCCGGGCACACCCGGGGCACGCGCTACCGCATGCTGGACGTCGACGAGGCCGCGGCCTGCGGGCTGCTGGACATCGACGCGGCGAGCGGCGCCTTCGTCTTCCGTCATCCCCTGGTGCGTTCGACCGTCGTCCAGATGGCGACGCCCAACGAACGGCGCGCGGCGCACGCCGTGCTCGCCCGGCTGCACCGTGACGACCTGGAACGGCGTGCGACGCACCTGGCGGCCTCGACGGTCGACCCCGACGAGGAGGCCGCGGCCGCGCTGGAGGCGGCCGCGGACTCCGCCACCCTGCGGGGCGGCGCGCTGGCCGCCGTGGCCTGGCTGACCCGGGCCGCGGAACTGAGCGAGAGCCACGGGGAGCGGTCCAGGCGGCTGGGCAGCGCGGCCTATGTCGCCGGACACTCCGGCCTGCTGGGCCAGGCCCAGCAGCTGATCCGCTCGGACACCGCGCCGGGCAGCCACGACTCCCCCGCCTCGGTGATCGCGTCGGGCTACGTCGCCCTCTTCGAGGACGGGGACGTGCGGTCCTCGCAGCGGCAGGTGTTCGCGGCGATCGAGAGCATGCGCGACGAGGGCGTGCGTGAGCCGGACGAGACCCTCACGCGGCTCATCGACCTGCTGCTGGCCATCAACCAGTACGCCGGTGACACGGCCGCCTGGGAGCGGACGCACGAACTTCTGGCCCCCCTGGGCGACCTGGTGTCCCCGCACTCGCGCATCTACCAGGACGCCTGGGGCGACGTGGTGCGTCGCGGCCCGGGCGTGCGGCAGCGTGTGGAGCGGGCCTTCGCCGATCGCCACCGGCTCGAACCGTGGGACATCACCCGGCTGGGGGTCGCCGCCTACCACGTGGACACCCTCAGCCAGTACCGGCCGCTCATCCAGCGCAGTGCGGACCGTGAGGCGGAGACGGGCGCCCTGGCCGACGCCATGACGATGCTGCACCTGGTCATGCTGGACCAGATCGCGGTCGGCGAGTGGGACGAGGCGGAACGGACCGGACAGCGCAGCCTGGAGCTGACGACGGCGCACCGGCACGGGCTCTTCGTCCAGCACACGCGGGCTTACCTGGGGCTGCTGGCCGCCCTGCGCGGCCAGGTCGAACGCGCCCGCGCACTCCAGGCCACCGTCGACGCCTGGGCCCGCCCCCGCGGCGTCGGATTCCTCACCGAGATCACCGACGCCATCGGCACCACCGCCGCCCTCGCCGAGGGCGACTACGAAGCCGCCTACCTGCACGCCATCGGCATCACACCCCCCGGCACCTTCCAGCCCTACGCGCACCAGGCCAGCCGCACCCTCCTCGACCTGGTCGAAGCGGCCCTCCACACCGGCCGCGCCGAACAGGCCCGCGCCCACGCCCTGGCCGCCCAGCACGCCGGCCTTCCCGGCATCTCCCCCCGCCTCGCCCTCACCACCTACGGCGCCCTCGCCATGACCACCGCCGACCCCGCCGAGGCCGACCGCATGTACCAGCGAGCCGAAACCCATCCGGCCGCCACCCACTTCCCCTTCGAACTCGCCCGCGTCCACCTCGCCCACGGCATCCACCTCAGACACACCCAAGGACGCAAAGCCGCACGCCACACCCTCACCCTCGCCGCCCACACCTTCGAACGGCTCGGCTCCACCACCTGGACCGACCGCGCCCACGCCGAACTGCGTACGGCCGGTGCGCCGTCCCCCGCCTCCTCGGCACACCTGGCGGCACTGACCTGGCAGGAACGCCGGATCGCCGATCTGGCCGCCGGCGGCCTGACCAACAAGGAGATCGGCGAGCGGATGCACCTGTCGCCGCGCACGGTCAGCTCCCACCTGTACCGGGTCTTCCCCAAGCTCGGCATCACCTCCCGTGCCGCACTGCGCGACGCGCTGGGCAAGCTCTCCAGCGATCAGAACGCCTGAGCACTCCAGGGGCGGTCAGCCCGCTTCGGCGAGCGGGCGAACGCCGCGCTCCGCGAGCCAGCCGAGCACGTAGTCGGCGACGAGACGCCATCCGCTGTCGACGACCAGCGAGTGGGCGCGGTCGGCGAACTGCTTCAGGTCGGTCACGGCCGTGCAGTCGCCGTACTGCTTGTAGACGGCGCGGGTGACGGAGTCGGGCACCATCAGGTCCTCCTGCCCCGAGATCAGCAGGAGCGGCCCGCGGCCCGCGTTGCCGGTGTCGGCCCCGGCGAGCGGGCTGCGCGCCGCGCCGCCGCAGCCGAGGTCGGTGAGCAGGCGGCGCGGCGTCGGCACGGCGTAGCGCTCGAAGAGCCGGCCGGACTCCTCCGGGGCCACGGTGTTGGCGACGGCCTTGTGGAACTGCTCCGGCGACAGGGTCACCAGGGGGTCGGTGCCGCCCTCGTCTCCGGGTGTCCGCAGCGGGATCGGCGCCCCGGGCAGGGTCACCTCGTTGATCGGGGCGGGCGCGATGGCCACCGCCGCCCGGCCGACGTCGGTGGCGATGAGGTGCTGCGCGATGAGCCCGCCGGCCGAGTGCCCGACGATCACCGGCGACACCTCGAACGAACGCACGATGTCGGCGTAGTGGTCCGTCAGCGCCTCCAGACCGAGGCCGGCGAGCGGTTCGGGCGACCGGCGCACGTCCCGGGCGGTGGCCGCCTCCCCGGGCCAGCCGGGCGCGACCGCGAGGAACCCGCGGCCGGCGAAGCGTTCCGCCCAGGCCTCCCAAGCGAGCGCGTGCAGCCACGCACCGTGGATGAAGACGACGGGAGTACGGTTCACGGCTGGTTCCTCCGAGCACGACGACCACCCGGCACCGGCACACGGGCGACAGCTCCAGGGTGGTCGAGACGCGGGCGCCGGACGACAGTCGAATGACTGAATGTTCCGCGCTCCGCAGCGGCGCCGTGCCGCCTCCAGGGAGCGGGCGAGGTCGTGGCTCCACCTGTGCTCGGGTGACCTGGCGGCCCTCTTCAAGCTGCCTGTGCCCCCGCCGGCGGACCTGTGCTCGGGTGACCTGGCGGCCCTCTTCGAGCTGCCTGTGCCCCCGCCGGCGGAGTGGCTGGAACGCACCTATGAGGTGGTTCCCGCGGGTCGGGAGCTGGCCGGGGTGGCATGGGACGAGGCCGCCGCGGACCTGCTCCCGGCCCGTCGCACGCAGGGCGACTGACCGCGCGGAGGACCTCGTCGGCGGCGCGGACGGCGGCCGCTGCTCAGCACGCGAACCAGCGTTGCGCGGCGGCCCGCAGGCCGGTCAGCTCAGCCGCGTCGGGGCAGGGTGAGCCGCAGGCCCAGGCCACATAGCCGTCGGGGCGGATCAGCAGGCCGGTGAGGCCGTCCGGGCCGCCGTGCGCGACGACGAGGTCGACGGCGTCCTGCCCCTCCGTCAGCGCCGGTGCCAGTGACTGGTTGTCCGTCAGGTCGACGAGCAACGGCCTGGCGTTCCGGGCGAGTTCGGCGAGCCGGACCGTCCCCGACCCGGTGACCAGTCGCAGCTCCGGCGCGAAGCGGCCGACCGCGGGGTGGGGATCGGTGACACCCATGTCGTAGCGCACGTCACTGCCCGCGATGAGGTCGGCGAGGCGCTGGACCACCTGCCGGTCGGTGAGCAACTCGGCGAACAGTTCGCGCAGGGCGGTGGAATCGCTTCCCGGCGCGTCGAGCGCGGATTGCGCCCGGGCGTTGAGCACCATGCGGCGGGCGGACTCGCGGCGCTCGGTGTCGTAGGTGTCGAGCAGGCCCGGCGATGCGGTGCCGCGCAGCGCGGCGGCGAGCTTCCAGCCGAGGTTGGCGGCGTCCTGCAGCCCCAGGTTCAGACCGGGGCCGCCACCGGAGGCGTAGACGTGGGCGGCGTCGCCGACCAGGAAGACCCTGCGGTCCCGGAACCGGTCGGCGACCCGGGTGTTACCGCCGGTCTGACGCCGCAGCACATGCGGACCCGCTCCGGCCGGCGGGCCGAGCGGCACGTCGACGCCGAGGACCCGCCGGATACTCGCCCGCATCTCGTCCAGGGTCATCGGCTCCTCCGTGCCGGGCTGGTCCCACTCGGTGGTGCTGACCAGCGGTGGCCGGCCGGGGAACGGCGCGTAGGAGAAGCCGCCCTGGTCCGTGCGGTACGGCAGGAAGGGCAGGACCGGTCCATGGCCGGGAGGGACGAGGGCGCCGCTGTCCGGGTCGATCGGGTCGGCCGGGACGGTGGCGTGGGCGGAGCGGTTGGTGCGGCGGTCGTAGCTGACGCCCGGGAAGCGTATTCCGGAGAGCTTGCGAACCACGCTGTGGGCACCGTCCGCACCGACCACGTACCGGGCACGCAGTAGCTGGTCGCCCTCGGGGCCAGCGACGTCGACGGTGACGGCGTCCTCGTCCTGGGTGACGGAGGTGACCCGGTGGCCGCGCCGCACGTCGACGCCGAGGGCATGTGCGCGTTCCTGCAGGACCTCGACGATGCGGTGCTGCGGAGCGGCCAGGCCGAAGACCGGACTGGCGTCCAGCAGACCGAGGTCGAGGGCCATGGCGGCGAACATGAAGTAGGCCGAGTTGGGCTGCGGGGGTTCGGGGCTGCCGCTGAGCGGCTCGTACAGGCCGCGGTGGTCGACCAGGCGCACCACCTGGCCCAGCAGACCGTTGGCCCGAGGCTCGGTGGCGGGTTCCAGGTGCTGCTCCAGCACGAGGGGGCGGATGCCGGCCAGGCTGAGCTCACAGGCCAGCATCAGCCCGTTCGGGCCGCCTCCCACGATGATCACGTCGGCTGTCACGGTCGGGTCTCCTCACCGCGAAGGGGAAGGGCGACAACCGGAGGCGAGCCGGCCGACGCCTCGGGCTACGGGACGGGCAGGCCCGCGGCGAGCTGCTCGAGGACCTGAGTCAGGACGGCGCCGAGCGGCACCGTCTCATCGGCGCGCAGGCTGTGCTCCACGGCCACGGCGCAGCCGGCCGCGACCGCGGCCGCGACCAGCTTCGGGTGGACGTCGCGTTCGGCATCGGTGCCGGTGCGCCGCGCGACGGCGGCGGCCAGCCCCTGCTGGGCGGCTGCGCCGGCCTTGGCGATCTCGCCGGCCAGCGCGGGTTCGGTCAGCATCAGCCGCACCCCCGCGCGCCAGCGCTCGTTGTGCGGCGCGTGATCCTGGGGTTCGCCCGGTGGCGCGAACCGGCCCAGTACGGCGTGGCGCAGCGAGTCCCACAGCGGTTCGCCGGCCGGCCGGGCGAGCAGGTCGTCGGCGATCAGGAGCATCCGTTCCAGGTGGCTCGCGGCGATCGCCTCGGCCTTGCTCGCGAAGTAGTTGCGGAAAGTGCGGACGGAGACATCGGCCTCCGCGGCGATCTGCTCGACGGTCACGTCGGCCCAGCCGTGCAGGACGCACAGGCGGATGGCCGCCTGGCTCAGTGCGGCCCGGGTCTGCCGCTTCTTGCGCTCACGGAGTCCGGGCTGCCCGGTCGCGCGGGTCTCGTCCACAGGTGCCATACCGGCATCCTGGACCAATCTTGCCGCTGCGGCAAGATTTTCATATCGGCAAAAAAATGGTTGCGTGCGCCCCGTCCAGGCCGGCGTCGCGGCCAGGCGGCGGTCCGCGGCCTGCGGCCGCGTCGGCGACAGCGGCGGCCCGGTCCACGAGCGGGCCGGACGCGCGGACCTGGTCACGGCCCACGTCGGCCGGGCGGAGCCGGGGCGTCGCGGCGCGCGGCATGCCGTAGGTCCGCCGTGCGGTCGCGCCCCGCTCACGGGACGGTGAGGCTCTCCGCGACCGGAACGACGAGCGTCCTCCCGCCGGCGCAGGCGCAGTGCGAGGGGTTGACCGTTCGAGGGCTCCGTGGATAGCTTGCGAGGGCCTGACAACGTTGTCGCCACAGCGCTCCACCTGCTCTTCCTGCTCTTCGCACGACCACGGCAGCACTGCCACCCCAAGACGCACCGACCGTCTTCGAAGGGAACGTCCATGCGAAGATTCGCGACACTCGTCGCGTCACTGCTGACGGCTGCGGCGCTTCCGCTGTCCTCCGCCGCCGCCTCCCCCGGCCACGAGACGCACGCAACGGCGGACCGGCGGAGCTGGACCGGCACGTGGGCGACCGCGGCGAGCGGCACGGTGAGCGACACCGGGTACGCCGGATACACCATCCGCAACCTCGTCCACACCAGCGTCGGCGGCGACCGCGTGCGGGTGAAACTCTCCAACGCCCTCGGTACGCGACCCGTTCGCTTCGCCCACACGACGGTGGGCCTGCAGAAGGCGCCCGGGAGCGCCGCGGTCGCGCCGGGCTCTCTGCGCGACCTGACGTTCCACGGGCAGCGGGCCGTGACCGTCCCGGCGGGCGCGGAGGTCTACAGCGACCCGGTCGGCCTCCCCGTCGCCGAAGCCGCCGACCTCTTCGTCACCACCTACACCCCCGAGCCGTCCGGACCGGTCACCCAGCACAGCACCGGCCTCGCCACGTCCTACTACGCCACGGACGGAACGGACCACGCCGGGGACCTCGACGGGGCCGGACTGCCGTCGACGACGCAGTCCTGGCACTACGTCACCGAGGTCGACGTCCAGCCGGGCCGGGCGGACGCCGCGGCGGGCAGCGGCGCGGTCGTCGCCCTCGGGGACTCCATCACCGATGGTGAGGTCTCGACGCCCGGCGCCAACCGGCGCTGGCCGGACCTGCTGGCGGCGCGGTTGCGCGCGAGCCGCGGCCCCGCCGGCCGGCTCGGCGTCCTCAACGCGGGCATCAGCGGCAACCGCGTGCTGACCGAGGGCGGCGGGCCCAGCGCCCAGGCCAGGCTGGAGCGGGACGTGCTGCAACGGGCGGGCGCGCACGCCGTGATCGTGCTCCTGGGGATCAACGACATCCAGCAGATCCCGCAGCAGGGGGACGCGGACGGGATCATCGCGGGGCTGCGCACCATCGCCGACCGTTCGCACGCCGCCGGTCTGCGCGTTCTGGGCGGCACCCTCATACCGTTCAAGGGGTGGTGGACGTACGGTCCGGAACAGGAGGCCGCCCGCGAGACCGTGAACGCGTGGATTCGCGGCAGCGGCGTCTTCGACGCGGTGGTCGACTTCGACGCCGCCGTGCGCGACCCGGCGGACCCGCAGCGGATGCTGGCGCGCTACGACAGCGGTGACCATCTGCACCCGAACGACGCCGGCTTCCAGGCCATGGCCGACGCCGTGGACCTGCGTACGCTCGGCCGTCCCGGACCGGTCCGGCCCGCGCCGTACCACCGGCCCGGACGCTCGCTGTCGGTCGCCGCCGCGCCGGAGGAGGCCGTCACGATCGCGGGCCAGGCGTCCTCCGTCTCCTTCGTCTCCCGCACGACCGTCCAGGGCCCGGGCACGGTCCGCGGAACGGTCACCGCGACTCTCGGCGGCACGGAGCACAGGCGCCCGTTCACCGTGCGCAGCAACGGCCGGTTCGCCCAGGCCGACGTGGCACACGACATCCCCGTGCCGGCGGCCCTGGAGGCCGGCGAACACCGTGTCCTGTTCACCGTCCGCACCCGCGACGGCCGCAGGCAGACGGCGACAGCGCTCCTGGACGTCCGGCGTCTTGGCTGCGGGCCGTCCGGCGACGCCTGCCCGCTCGACCTGACCGGCGCCTACGACCGCGACTCGATCGCGTCCGCGGCGCGTCCCGACGACGGTGACTTCGATGGTCTGGGCTGGAGTTACGCGGCCGAGACCGTGCCCGCCGCCGGCCCGTCCGTGCTCGCCGGGGCGCCGTTCGTCTTCCCGTCCTCCGCCGACGGGGCCAGGAACACGGTCACCGCCCGGGGGCAGACCCTCGACCTGCCCGCCGTGCGCGTCCGCCACCTGCGCGTGCTGGGTGCCGCCTCCGGTGGCGCGGCGGAGGCGGTCGGCGCCATCACCTACACCGACGGCACCACCGCCCCCCTGCCCCTGCGGTTCAGCGACTGGGCCGGCGGCGGCCCGCAGCCCGGCGAGGACGTCGCCGTGGCGGCGCCGTACCGGTACCGCGCCGGCACCGGCCGCGATGGACCCTCCGTCACCATCTACGCACGCACCGTCCCCTCGGACCCGGACCGGACGGTCCGCTCGATCACGCTGCCGGACCACCCGCAGCTGAAGCTGTTCGCCGTCACGCTCGACCAGAGCCGCTGACGACCCCACGACGCCGCGCCGACGGCCCTCCGCCGGACGGGCCGTCGGCGCCGCCACACCACGGCAGGAGGAACGGACGGTGGACACGAGCCACGAGGCCGGACAGCCGGACCGCACGGGGCCGACGTCGTCGGCCGGCGAGGAGGTGCCGCGCCGCCGGCTGATGCGCTGGTCGGGGGTGGTCGGCGCCTCCGCCGCGGGCATGGCGCTGTACCCGGGTACGGCGCACGGCGCGGGCGTGCCGGTCCACGCAGGTGCCGGGCGGAGCCGATCGACCGCCGTCCCGGACGAGGTCATGCGGGAGGTGTACGAGGAGGTCAAGACGCCCTACCGGTACGGTCCCGTGCTCCCCACGCCCGCGGACGCGGAGCTCGTCGACTCGCCCAGCGTCTTCCGTCACGAGGACCGCTGGTACATGGTGTACCTGGTATACCGCCAGCAGGGTTACGAGACCCGGCTCGCCTCGAGTCCCGACCTGCTCACCTGGACGCCGGAGGGCACCGTTCTGCCGTTCCGGCCGGGTGCCTGGGACCGGCAGCAGGCCGCCGGGTACATCGCGCTGCAGGACACCGAATGGGGCGGTTCGGCGGAGCTGCGCACCTACGCCGGCCGTTACTGGATGAGTTACCTGGGCGGTGCCGAACCGGGTTACGAGGGCGGACCGCTGTCCATCGGTGTCGCCAGCACCCGGACCCCGCACCAGCCGCGTCCGTGGACCCGCCGCGACGCCGCGGTCCTGGGGCCCGACGACCCCGACACCCGCTACTGGGAGCGGTCGAAACTCTTCAAGAGCAACGTCGTTCACGACCCCGAGGCCCGGCTCGGGGCGAGCTTCGTCATGTACTACAACGCGACGGGCGCCGGAGGGTACGGCAACGAGACCATCGGCATGGCGGTCTCCGACGACATGGTCCGCTGGCGCCGCCACGGCGAGGCCCCGGTTCTCACACCGTACGAGTGGCACGGCATCGCGCTGATCGGCGATCCGCAGGTCGTCCGCATGGGCGAGCTGTGGGTGATGTTCTTCTGGAGCACCATCGACCACACGCCCAACGGCCGCTTCGACTCGTTCGCCTGCTCCTACGACCTGGTGAACTGGACGCCCTGGCGGGGACCCAAGCTGACGAGCTCGACCAGGCCGTGGGACTTCCACCAGGCGACCAAACCGTGGGTGATCAAGCACGACGGTGTCGTCCACCACTTCTACAACGCCCAGTCGACGACCGGCGCGCAGTCCATCGGGCTCGCCACCTCGGCGGACCTGCGGGGCGAGTCGGACGGTCCGATCTCCGCATCGGCCTCCCACACGTGGGCGTACGACTCACCGCGGGCCGCGGTGGACGGGGTCGTGGCCGACGATCCGCGCTGGACCGCCTACAACTCCCCCAACACCGTCGACTGGCTGCAACTGGACTTCGCACAGGCACGCCGGCTCTCCGGCTTGACCGTCCACGTCTACGACGACGGCGGCGGCGTGCAGCCGCCCCGGCAGATGATCGTCGAGTACCTGCACGGACGCCGCTTCGAGCAGGTCACCGGAGCCCGCTGGACCCCCGGAGGACCGCGCGCGGGCGCCAACACGGTCACGTTCTCCCCTGTCCACGCGTCGTCCCTGCGCGTGCACTTCGTCCACCGCGAGGGCGGCTACCAACGACCGGGAATCGGCACGTACTCGGGCTGCACGGAGGTCCAGTTCCCCGCGGAGCGGTGACCGAACGGCCGTGAGCATCAGGCGCCGCTGACGACCCGCACGAAGACGGCCGGCTCGTTGCCGTCGTTGCGGTAGGCGTACCGCTGGTCGCTGGCGATGACGGCACTCTGTCCGCAGGCCAGCACGTGGGGCCCGTCCTCCAGGGCGAGGGTCAGGCGGCCGGAGAGGACGTGGTGGACTTCCTGCGCGCCCGCGCGGTCGGGCTCGGCGTCGTAGCGGCCGCCGGGGGCCAGGGTCCATCGCCACAGCTCGGCCCGCGGTGACCGGGTCGCTCCCAGGAGCAGTGCCTGACTGCCGTCCGGGGCCTGCCACACGAGGGTTCCCTCGACCTGCTCGTCCGCCGCGTCGTGGTCGGGCAGGGAGAGGGCGGCGAAGTCGGTGTCCAGGGCACGGGCCACCCGGTCGACGGTGGCGAGGCTGGGGTTGGCCCGGCCCAGCTCGATGTCGGTGAGCATCCTGCGGCTGATCCCGCCGGACTCGGCCAGCCGCTGCACGCTCCAGCCGCGCTGTTTGCGGAGCGTCCGGATGCGCCCGCCGATGCGGGTGACGAACTCCTGCGTGCTGCTGCCGGCGGAGACCTCACTGCTCATACTGAGCACTATAGTGCACAGAAATTTGCCTCACCCTCATGGTGAGCAATATATTGCTCACTATGCGAGTCATCACCACTCCCCATGTCTCCGAGCAGGCCGTGCTGGCCGCGCTGCGCGAGGCGTTCGGGGATCCTTCCCACGCCGGGCCGGCCGGCCCCGGCCAGTTCGTCGTCGACCTGCCCGGCGGCGGTGACGTCATCCACTACCCGGCCGTACTGCCCGCGGCCGGCATCCACGCGGTCAAGGTCTCCCCGTACCTGCCGCAGCCGGCGGGGCCCGCGGTCGTCACCGCCTGGACGCTGCTGGTGAGCCTGTCCACCGGGCAGCCGCTCGCCCTGCTCGACGCGTCCGGCCTGACCGTGGAGCGCACCGCGGCCACCACCGTGCTCGCCGTCGGCCTCCTCCTGCCGCCGGACGCCGGCACGGCCGCCGTCGTCGGCTACGGCCGCGTCGGCCGCGCGCACGCCCGCTACCTGCGTCACGTGCGCCCCGGCATGACCGTACGCGCCTTCTCCCCGCTCGGGATCGAGGAGGCCGACGACACCGTCCAGGCGGTCCACAGCCTCGAAGAGGCGGTCACGGGCGCGGACTTGGTGATGCTGTGCACGTCGGCGGCCGGCGACGTACTGGACCCCCGCGACCTGCCGGCGGGGGTGGTCGTCACCTCGATCTCCACCAACGCCCCCGGCGCGCGGGAGATCCCGTCCGCAGCGGTGCCGGACCTCGACGTGTACGTGGACGCGCGCACCAGCCTCCAGGTCGCCACCGAACTGGCGCAGGCCGCCGCGTCCGGCTGGGACCCCGCGACGGTGCGGGGGGACCTGGCCGGCCTGGTCGCCGGACGCGCCCCACGCCCCGCCGGCGAACGCCCGGTGTACTTCCGGTCCGTGGGACTGGGCATCGAGGACGCGGCGGTCGCCTGGGCCGCCTACGAGAACGGCAACGACGAGGCGACCACCGAGGGACGGTCTGGATGAATATCCGCGAGTTCGAGGTCGAGCGCTGGATGGACCAGTGGGAGGAGACCTGCGCGTACAACCTGGCCGAGACCTGCGTCCGCTCGATCACCACCGGCGAGCTGCTGGGGATGTCCGGCCGCCGCGAGGAGATCCTCGCCGAGCTGGAGGCCACCCCCCTCACCTACGGGCCGATCCCCGGCAGCCCGCGCCTGCGCGGCCTGGTCGCCGGCCTGTACGACTCCCAGGGCCCGGACAACGTCCTGATCACCCACGGAGCCGTCGGCGCCAACGCCCTCGTGCACGCCACCCTCGTGGAACCCGGCGACCATGTCGTGGCCGTGGTGCCCACCTACCAGCAGCACTACTCCATCCCGGACAGCTACGGCGCCCGCGTCGACCGCCTGCCGCTGCGCGAGGAGAACGGCTGGCTGCCCGACTGCGACGAACTCGACCGCCTCGTTACCGCTGACACCAAACTCATCGCGGTCAACAACCCCAACAACCCCACCGGCGCGCTCATCGACGAAGCCGGCCTGACCCGTATCGCCGAGATCGCCGGACGCGCCGGCGCGTGGGTGCTGTGCGACGAGGTCTACCGGGGCGTCGACCAGAACGGCGACGGGTTCACCGCCTCGATCGCCGACCTGTACGAACGCGGCATCTCGACCGGCAGCATGTCCAAGCCGTACTCCCTGGCCGGCCTCCGCCTGGGCTGGATCGCCGGCCCCACCGCGCTGCTGCCCGACGTCGCCGCGCACCGGGACTACACCACCATCAGCGTCGGCCGCGTCGACGACCTGCTGGCCTGCGTCGCGCTGGAGAACAAGGACACGATGCTGGCCCGCGCCCACCGCATCACCCGCACCAACCTCGCCGTCCTCGACGAGTGGATCGCCGGCCGCAACGACATCACCTACGTCAGACCCGCCTCGGGCACCACCGCGCTCCTGCGCTACGACGCCCCCATCGGCTCGCACGCGTTCTGCACCCGCCTCCTGGAGGAGACCGGCGTCCTGCTCACCCCCGGCGCCGCGTTCGGCGTCGAGCACACCGTGCGCATCGGCTTCGCCGACGACACCGACACCCTGCGCACCGGCCTCGACCTGGTCGGCCGCTTCCTCGACGGCGCCGCCGAGGAGGCCCGTCGGCCGCACGCGTAGCCGGTCTCGCGCGAGCGGCGTGAACGCGGGCAGGCGCCGGTGCACCCGACGATCCCCATGGGCGGGCACGGCCCCGGGTGCCGCTCGTGGGGGTCGACGGTGAGCGAGGCGGGCGCCCCGGCCACGTCCGCGGCACGGATCCCGTACCAGGCCGGCAGCGGGCGGACGACGTCGATCACCACTGCCACTTAATGAAAGTCAAAAGAAAAGTGATGTCCGGATTCTTGACCCGGACTGACGGGGCGGGCATGGTGCGGGAGAGCGCTCTCCCGTTTCGGTTCCGTGTCATCCATGTCAAGGAGTCCCCGCATGTCCACAGTCGGCATACCTCCGGCAGCGCCGGTGCCCCGCAGACCCGGCCGCCGCGGTGTCGTCGGCGTGGTGGTCACCGCGCTGGCCGCCGCCCTGCTCGCCTTCACCCCCGCCAAGGAGGCCCAGGCGGCGCCCGTGCTGCTGTCCCAGGGCAAACCGGTCACCGCCTCCAGCCAGGAGCACTACGGCACCCCGGCCACCGCGGCGGTCGACGGCGACAACGGCACCCGCTGGTCCAGCGCCGCCTCCGACCCGCAGTGGATCCGCGTCGACCTCGGCGCCTCCGCCTCCCTCAGCCAGGTCGAACTGCGCTGGGAGGCCGCGTACGCCAGGTCCTACCGCATCGAGACGTCCCAGAACGGCACGGACTGGTCGACGGCCTACTCCACCACCACCGGCGCCGGCGGCACGGAAACCCTCAACGTCTCCGGCACCGCCCGCTACGTCCGCATGCTCGGCACCGCCCGCGCCACCGGATACGGCTACTCGCTCTGGGAGTTCAAGGTATACGGCACCACCGGCGACGACCCGGGCCCGGTCATCCCGGGCGGCGGCGACCTCGGGCCGAACGTGCACGTCTTCGACCCGTCCACGCCCGGCATCCAGGCCAAGCTGGACCAGGTCTTCAGGGAGCAGGAGTCGGCGCAGTTCGGCTCCGGCCGGCACGCCTTCCTCTTCAAGCCGGGCACCTACAGCAACCTCAACGCCCAGATCGGCTTCTACACCCAGATCGCCGGCCTCGGTCTGCGCCCCGACGACACGACGATCAACGGTGACATCACCGTCGACGCCGGCTGGTTCAACGGCAACGCCACCCAGAACTTCTGGCGCGCCGCGGAGAACCTCGCCGTGAGTCCGGTCAACGGCACCAACCGGTGGGCGGTCTCGCAGGCCGCCTCGTTCCGCCGGATGCACGTCAAGGGCGGCCTCAACCTCGCGCCCAACGGCTACGGCTGGGCCAGCGGCGGCTACATCGCCGACAGCAAGATCGACGGCCAGATCGGCAACTACTCGCAGCAGCAGTGGTACACGCGCGACAGCTCCATCGGCGGCTGGTCCAACAGCGTGTGGAACCAGGTCTTCTCGGGTGTCGAGGGCGCTCCCGCCACCAGCTTCCCCGAGCCCCGCTACACCACGCTCGACACGACGCCGATCTCCCGTGAGAAGCCCTTCCTCTACCTGGACGGCACCGAGTACAAGGTCTTCGCGCCCGCCAAGCGGACCAACGCGCGCGGCACCACCTGGGCGAACGGCACCCCGCAGGGCGAGTCGATCCCGCTGAGCAGGTTCTACGTGGTCAAGCCCGGCGCCACGGCCGCCACCATCAACGCCGCGCTCGCCCAGGGCCTGCACCTGCTGTTCACCCCGGGCGTCTACCACGTCGACCGGACGATCAACGTCGACCGGGCCAACACCATCGTGCTCGGCCTCGGCCTCGCCACGATCATCCCGGACAACGGGGTGACCGCCATGAGGGTCGCCGACGTCGACGGCGTGAAGCTCGCCGGCTTCCTCATCGACGCCGGGCCGGTCAACTCCCCGACCCTGCTGGAGGTCGGCCCGCAGGGCGCGTCCGCCGACCACGCGGCGAACCCCACCACCGTGCAGGACGTCTACATCCGCATCGGCGGCGCGGGCGCCGGCAAGGCGACCACCAGCATGGTGGTCAACAACCACGACACGATCATCGACCACACCTGGGTGTGGCGGGCCGACCACGGCGAGGGCGTCGGCTGGGAGACCAACCGGGCCGACTACGGCGTCCGCGTCAACGGCGACGATGTCCTGGCCACCGGCCTGTTCGTCGAGCACTTCAACAAGTACGACGTCGAGTGGTACGGCGAGCGCGGCCGGACGATCTTCTACCAGAACGAGAAGGCGTACGACGCCCCGAACCAGGCCGCCATCCAGAACGGTGCGACGAGGGGGTACGCCGCCTACCGGGTCGACGACTCGGTGGACACCCACGAGGCATGGGGTCTGGGCAGCTACTGCAACTACAACGTCGACCCGAACATCCGCCAGGACCACGGTTTCAAGACGCCCGTCAAACCGGGGGTGAAGTTCCACAGCCTCCTCGTGGTCTCCCTCGGCGGCATGGGCCACTACAACCACGTCATCAACGACACCGGCGCCTCCACGGTGCCCGCCGGCACCTCGACCGTGCCGTCCACCGTCGTGTCCTACCCCTGACCGAGCCGCCCGTCGGCCACCCACTCCCCTCCGGGCCGGATGACTTCCCCGCGACCCGGCCCGGAGGGCCATCACGCGGCGCCGCAGCAGCGCCGCCCGTCGGCTCTCCCCAACCCGCAGGAGCAGATGTGTCCGCAGTCCCTACGTACCGCAGACCAGCCGGCCGCCGCGCCGGCGTCCCCCTCCTCGTCCTCGGCGCCCTGGTGGCGTCGTCCCTCGCCCTCACCGCCCCGCCCGCCGAGGCCGCGGAAACCCTGCTCTCCCAGGGCCGGCCCACCACCGCCTCGTCCCAGGAGGGCGCCGGATTGGCCGCCTCGGCGGCCGTCGACGGCAACCTCACCGGCACCCGCTGGGCCAGCCAGTGGAGCGACCCGCAGTGGCTCCAGGTCGACCTCGGACAGCGGGCGGACCTCAGCCGTGTGGTGCTGACCTGGGAGGGCGCGTACGGCAGGAGTTACCAGATCCAGGCGTCCGACAACGGCACGGACTGGCGGACCCTGAGGTCCGTGACCGGCGGCGACGGAGGCACGGACGAGGTCGCCGTCTCCGGCGCCGGCCGGTACGTGCGCATGCTGGGCACCGAACGGTCCGGCGGCTACGGCTACTCCCTGTGGGAGTTCCAGGTGTACGGGACCACGGACGGCACACCTCCCGCGCAGGGAGGGGCCGTCAGGGTCACCGGCTCCCAGGGGAACTGGCAGCTGACCGTCGGCGGCCAGCCGTACACGGTGAAGGGCCTGACCTGGGGTCCGGCCATCGCGGACGCCCCGAGGTACATGCCCGACGTGAAGTCCATGGGCGTCAACACGATCCGTACCTGGGGCACCGACGGCGGCACCAGGCCGCTGCTCGACAGTGCCGCCGCGAACGGCATCCGCGTCGTGAACGGCTTCTGGCTCCAGCCCGGCGGCGGCCCCGGCTCCGGCGGCTGCGTGAACTACGTCACCGACACGACATACAAGAACAACATGCTCACCGAGTTCGCCCGGTGGGTGGAGACGTACAAGAGCCACCCGGCGACCCTCATGTGGAACGTCGGCAACGAGTCGGTCCTCGGCCTGCAGAACTGCTACAGCGGAGCGGAGCTGGAGGCGCAGCGCAACGCCTACACCAGCTTCGTCAACGACGTCGCCAAGAGGATCCACAGCATCGACCCCGACCACCCCGTCACCTCGACCGACGCCTGGACCGGAGCCTGGCCGTACTACAAGCGCAACGCGCCCGACCTCGACCTGTACTCGATGAACTCCTACGGCGACATCTGCGGTGTCCAGGAGGACTGGGAGCAGGGCGGCTACACCAAGCCGTACATCATCACCGAGGGCGGACCGGCCGGTGAGTGGGAGGTGCCGGACGACGCCAACGGCGTCCCCGACGAGCCGACCGACGTGCAGAAGGCCGAGGGCTACACCAAGGCCTGGGACTGCGTCACCGGCCACCGGGGCGTCGCGCTCGGCGCCACCCTCTTCCACTACGGGGTCGAGCACGACTTCGGCGGCATCTGGTTCAACCTCGTGCCCGACGGGTTGAAGAGGCTGTCCTACTACGCCGTCAAGCGGGCCTACACCGGAGGGGCCGGGAGCGACAACACCCCGCCCGTCATCTCCAA
This sequence comes from Streptomyces cinereospinus, assembly GCF_042430725.1. Lineage (NCBI taxonomy): Bacteria > Bacillati > Actinomycetota > Actinomycetes > Kitasatosporales > Streptomycetaceae > Streptomyces > Streptomyces cinereospinus. The sequence continues at coordinate 49,740 of NZ_JBHMCY010000047.1, forward strand.
CATGACCGTCAGCCCCGCCTCGTCCGCCCCGGCGGGCGGCGAGTTCACGGTGCGCGCGGACGTGCGCGACCCCGACGGCGACCCGGTCACGTACAAGATCTTTCTCAGCGGCAACTACGCCAACGGCGACAAGCGCCTGGTCGAGGCCCGGTGGCGGGCCACCGGCAACGGCACCTTCGCCGTGACGGCCCCGGAGCGGCTCGGCGTGTGGAAGGTGTACATCCAGGCCGAGGACGGCCGCGGCAACGCCGGCATCGAGACCAAGTCGGTCAGGGTCGTCGCCCCGCCGGTCAACGGCACCAACGTGGCGCTGAACAAGCCCACCACCGCGTCCTCCTTCCAGGCCTCCTACGGCGACTGCCCGTGCCAGCCCGCCAAGGCCACCGACGGCAGGGCCGACACACGCTGGGCCAGCGACTGGAGCGACCCGCAGTGGATCCAGGTCGACCTCGGCGCCGCCACCCTCGTCCGCACGCTCCAGCTCGTCTGGGACCCCGCCTACGCCAGGTCCTATGAGGTCCAGGTGTCGGACAACGGCTCCACCTGGCGCACGGTCCACTCCACCACCACGGGCAACGGCGACATCGACACCGTCGACGTCGCGGCGACCGCACGGCACGTACGACTGCACTTGACGGCGCGTGGCACCGGCTGGGGCTACTCGCTGCACGAGTTCGGCATCTACAGCTGACGGCGGAGGGCGCCCGGCGGCGCCCTCCGTACCCCCCCACACACGGCATTTCAGCGGGCAGGAGGCCCCATGAAACGGCGTTCGAAACTCCCCGCGCTGCTGCTCGGCAGCGCACTCCTCGCGAGCGTGCTCGGCGTCGGCACCGTCGCCACGGCGGCCGGTCCCGACGGCGCCCCGGCTGCCTCGGCCGCCGGTCACACCGTGCACACCGGGCACACCATGGCGGTGTCGACCCAGGCGTCCGGCGACGACCCCGACGGCGACGGATACATACCGGCCGTGCCCCAGGTCACCGGCGTGACGCCGTCCACCGCGACGCCGCCGCCGCGCTACCACAAGGAGTTCCAGGCCAACTGTTCCGTCACGCACACCGCGCCGGACGACCCGATCCTGTACCCGGGACAGCCCGGCAAGTCCCACGACCACACGTTCATGGGCAACAGGACGACGCACGCGGGCAGCACCACGGCGAGCCTCTACGGCGGGAACACCACCTGCAACGCACCGGCCGACGCCTCCGCGTACTGGATGCCGTCCCTGTACAAGGGGGACCGGAAGATCCTGCCCGTCGGCCCGCAGGTCATCTACTACAAGTCCGGTGTCACCGACTACACCAGCGTGCGGCCCTTCCCCAGGGGACTGCGGTACGTCGTCGGCGACCCCATGCAGAGCGCCCAGGAGTTCCGCAGCCACAAGGGTTTCGTCGAGGGCTGGGAATGCGGTGACAGCTTCTTCAACGTCGACTTCCCGGCGAGCTGCCCGAGCCGGCCCGACGTCCAGCTCAACATCCGCTTCCAGGCGCCCAGTTGCTGGGACGGCAAGTACCTCGACACCCCCGACCACAAGAGCCACATGGCCTACCCGGTCGTCAAGCCCGGCACCAACGACAACATGTGCCCGGCCTCCCACCCGGTCGCCCTGCCGATGATCGAGTTCAAGATGGCCTTCCCGGTCAACGGCGACATGAGCGGGGTCCGCCTGGCCAGCGGACGCGGCTACTCCTTCCACTACGACTTCTTCAACGCCTGGGAGGAGCGCACCCTCAAGGCGCTGGTCGACCACTGCATCGTGGGCGGCCTCCAGTGCGACACGCGCGGCTACGACCAGAACCATCCGGAACGCGGTGCGGTGCTGAACGCGGATCACCGGCTGCCCTGATCCAGCCGTTCTCCAGGGGCCCGGCCACCCGTTCCGCACGGGTGCCGCCGGGCCCCTTCCGCCTGCCCGCACCTCCCGGCCACCGGCGGCCGGGAGGGTCTTGACGGGGAGGAGACGCTCGTCGGACGGTTGGGAGAGCGCTCTCCAGTCGTGGAGGGGCAGGAAGTGGGGCGGGAATGGACGACGAGGAACTGGATCGGCTGATCGACAAGCTGACCCTCGGACAGAAGGTGCGCCTGCTCACCGGCGCGACGACCTGGCGCACCGCCGGCGAGGCCGCGATCGGGCTGCGGGAGATGGTGACGTCGGACGGGCCCGCCGGGGTGCGCGGCGAGGCATGGGACGAGCGGCGCACCTCGGTACTGCTGCCCTCCGCGTCCGCCCTGGGCGCGATGTGGGACGAGGAACTGGTCGAGCGGCTCGGCGGCCTGCTCGCCGACGAGGCGGCCCGCAAGGGGGTGGACGTGGTGCTGGCCCCCACGCTCAACCTTCACCGGAGCCCGCTGGGCGGCCGGCACTTCGAGTGCTTCGCCGAGGACCCGGAGCTGACCGGCCGTACCGGGGCCGCGCTGATCCGGGGCGTCCAGGCCCGCGGGGTGGCGGCCACCGCCAAGCACTTCGTCGGCAACGACTCCGAGACCGACCGGCTGACCGTGGACGTCCGGGCGTCCGAGCGCACGCTGCGGGAGGTGTACCTCGCGCCCTTCGAGGCGGCCGTCGAGGCCGGGGTGTGGCTGGTCATGGCGGGCTACAACGCCGTCGCGGGCACGACCATGACGGCCAGCCCGCTGCTGGCGGAACCCCTCAAGGGCGAGTGGGGGTTCGACGGGGTCGCCGTCTCCGACTGGGCGGCCGTGCGCACCACCGAGGAGACCGGCCGCGCCGCCCTCGACCTGGCGATGCCGGGCCCGGAGAGCCCCTGGGGCCCGTCGCTGGTGCGGGCGGTGCGGGACGGCCTGGTCGCCGAGGAGGCGGTCGACGAGAAGGTGCGGCGGCTGCTCCGGCTCGCCGACCGCGTGGGCGCGCTGGAGCCGCACCGCCCGCGCCGGGTGCCGGCGACGGCGTCCCGCGACACCCGGGCGCTGCTGCGCCGCGCCGTCAGTGCCGGTTCGGTCCTCCTGCGCAACAGCGCCGTCCTGCCGCTCGATGCCGCCGAGCTGTCCACCGTCGCGGTCGTCGGCGAGCATGCCGCGTCCCCCCGCGTCCAGGGCGGCGGCAGCGCGGGCGTCTTCTGCTCCGACGTGGTCAGCCCGCTGGCCGGCATCCGGGCCCGGCTGCGGGGCCGGGCCCGTGTGGTGTACGCACCGGGACCGGCGCCGGGGGCCCCGCCGGCTCCGCTCGGCACCGACCGGTGCAGCGACCCGCGGTCGGGTGCTCCCGGCGTGCTCCTGCGGGTGCTGGACGCGTCGGGGCGGGAGCTGTACGCGCAGCACCGGCTCTCGGGCCGGCTGCTGGAGCCGGACCTGCCCCCGGGCGCCCACACGGTGGAGATCGGCGCGCTGCTGTCTCCCCGTCAGGCCGGGGAGTGGACGTTCGGCGTCGGGGGCTTCGGGCGCATGACGCTCACCGTCGACGGCCGCACGCTGGTGGACGGGGAGTTCCCCGGTGACACGGACGACCCGGCCGTCGTCCACGTGAACCCGCCCGTGCACACGGCGCGGGCCGTGCTGTCCGCCAAGCGGCCCGTGCACGTGGTGGCTCGGCGCGAACTGGTGCCGGGCCGAGGACGCGCCACCGTGGTCACCGCGGCGCCGCCGGAACCGGACCCGGCGACCGCGCTGGGCGACGCGGTGCGGGCGGCCCGGGGGGCCGACGCCGCGATCGTGGTCGTCGGCACCACCGAGCACACCGAGACCGAAGGGTACGACCGCGCCGGACTGTCGCTCGGCGGGCACCAGGACGAGCTGGTCCGCGCCGTGGCCGCCGCGAATCCGCGCACGGTCGTGGTCGTCAACAGCGGCGGCCCGGTCGAGCTGCCCTGGCGTGAGGAAGCGGGCGCCGTCCTGCTCACCTGGTTCCCGGGCCAGGAAGCCGGCGCGGGGCTGGCCGACGTGCTGTTCGGCCTCGCCGAACCCGGCGGCCGGCTGCCCACCACCTGGGCCGCGTCCCTGGCGGACGCGCCCGTCACCCGCACCCGGCCGGTCGACGGCCGGCTCGACTACACCGAGGGCCTGCACATCGGCCACCGGGCGTGGCTGCGGGCGGGACGCGAGCCCGCCTACTGGTTCGGCCACGGGCTCGGCTACACGACGTGGGAGTACGTGGCCGTGGATGCCCCCGCGCACGTCGTGGCGGGCGAGCCGTTCACCGTCCGGGTGACGGTGCGCAACACCGGCGCCCGCGCCGGGCGCGAGGTCGTGCAGGTCTACCTGGCCCGGCCCGGTTCGGCGGTGGAGCGTCCCGTGCGCTGGTTCGCCGGCCACGCGGCCGTCCGGGCGGAGGCGGGCCGGACGGCGAGCGCCGAGGTGGTGGTGGGTCCGCGCGCCCTGCGGCACTGGTCGGAGGCGGACCACGGCTGGTCCACGGAGCCCGGCCCCTACCGGCTCCTGGTGGGCAGGTCGGCCGGGGACCCGCGGTGGGAGGGGGAGGTCACGGTCGGCGGCCTCTGAGGGGCGGGGGCCCGGGGGCGCGTTCGCCGGGCCGTCGCGTGCTGCCATGGCGACACCCCCGGACGCCGGGCCTTCGACCGGTGTCCGGGGATCTGGCCGTGAGGGCCGCGGTGGCCGCGCCGGAGCCGTGACGACGCCCCGCAGCGCGGCGGGCCGCCCGTGCCGGTGGCCCGGTCCCGTCCACGACCGCGGCTTCCCCCGCCGACGTGCGCGCACCGTGCGGCGTCGCACTCCGGGAGCGGTCGGCGACCCGCACCGTGCCCACCGGGAGTCCCGCGCCCGGCCGCGTTCGCACCGGGTGCCCTGTCGCCGGCTGCCGCGAGGGCCCGCCCGGCGGCCGGGCCGGGTGGGGTCCGCCCGGCCCAGGCGCGCCGGGTCAGGCGGACTGGCGGACCACCAGTTCCGGTTCGAAGACGAGGGTGCGGGGTTCGGTACGGGTGCCCTGGACCTGCTCGCCGAGCAGCCTGGCCATCGCCGCCGCCATGTCCTCCACCGGCTGGCGCACGGTGGTCAGCGGTGGCCGGCACGTCACGGCGATGTCCGCGTCGTCGAACCCGACGACGGCGACGTCCTCCGGTATGCGCCTGCCCAGTTCCCGCAACACCTGGCAGGCGCCCTGGGCCATCAGGTCGTTGGCCGCGAACACGCCGTCCACCGCGGGGTGGTCCCGGAGCAGCGCGGCCATGGCCCTCGCCCCGCTGTCGAGGGTGAAGGCGCCCTCGGCCACCGGAGGGCTGTCGCGCCCGGCGCGCGCCAGGGCGGCGCGGAATCCGGCGAGGCGTTCCCGGCCGGCCCTGAGATCCGGCGGAGCGCCGATCACCGCGAGACGGCGGCGGCCGCGGGCCACGAGGTGCTCTGCGGCCAGCCGTCCCCCCGCGTGGTGGTCCAGATCGACGCAGCTGACCGGCACCGTCCGGGCGGGACGTGCGAACAGCACGGTGGGGACGCGGGCGGAGAGGAGCATGTCCGGCAGCGGGTCGTCCGGTTGCACGGATACCACCAGCGCGCCGTCCGCGCTGCCCTGCCGCACGTAGTCGACCACCTGCTTCCTGGCCGCCTCCGACTCGGCGAACAGCAGTACCGGTTGCATCGCGTGCAGCCGCAGGTAGCCCACGACGCCGTTGACGACGCGGCCGAAGAACGGGTCGGCGAACACGTGACCGACGAAGGCGTCGCCCGCGCCGGAGACGATGAGGGCCACGGTTCCGGTGCGTCGGGTGACCAACGCCCGGGCGGCGCGGTTCGGCGTGTAGCCCGTCCGTTCGATCGCGCTGCGGACCAGGTCCTGGATACCGGGGTCGACGTTGCGCACGCCGTTCACGACCCGCGACACGGTGGCGCGGGAGACCCCCGCCTCTCGCGCGACATCCTCAAGCGTCGGGGCCTGCCTGTGCATACCGGAACTCTACTGACCTCGTTGCCGTGGTGTCGTCAGAGGCAGGCTGGTTGAGACAGGCGTCCGCGGATGAGGCCGCTGCGGCCGGCCCGGCAGCACCGGGCCGGCCGGGTCCGACAGGTCCTCGCCGGCCGGCCAGTGCACGCTGGAGACGACCGGGCCCCCGCCCGCCCGGCCGAGAACACCTGCCCACCGGAACAGGGAGAAGGGCTTCACCCGTGATCCCACACGACCCCGACGTCACCTCCCGCGACGGGGTGCGGGGTGCCGGTCCCCGGTTCCGGCGTCTTCCGGACCCCCGGGGGCCGGACCCGGCGGCCGTGAGGACGTACCCGGGACCCTGCGGCGCTCCCGCACGTCCGCCGCGTGCGCGGTGGGGGCCTTTCCCGGCTCCGTGCGGCGGCCCTCCGGGACGCCCGGCGCGGCCCGTCGGAGCGGTATGACGTACGCGGTGGAGCTGCTCCTCGACCCGGCGACGGAACGGAGGGTCCGGCGGGTCTGGGAGCATCTGGCCGCGCGGGGAGAGCCCAGCCAGAAGCACCACGGCCATCCGACGAACCGGCCCCATCTGACACTGGCAGTGGCCGGCGCCCTGACCGCGGCGGCGGAGGAGGAGCTGCGGGAGCGGCTGGGCGGCCTCGGCTGTCCCGCCGTCCTCGACGGGCTCGTGCGCTTCTCCGGCCGCACGCACGTGCTGGCCTGGCGGGTTCGGCCCGTTCCCGACCTCCTCGCCGTGCACGCCGCCGTGTACGAGGTGCTCCTCACCACGGGATGCGAGCCGGACCACCCCCTGCTCCTGCCGGAGACCTGGCGGCCGCACATCACCCTCGGCCGCAGCCGCCGACCGGCGTGGAACGTGCCGGACGACCAGCTGCTGCCGCCCGGCCTGCACGGCACGCCCGTACGCGGCCGCTTCGTCACCGCCCGCGTCTACGACTCGCACACCCGCACCGTCACTCCGCTTCCGCCCGGGTGAAGGTATGACACTGACTGCCCCGGCCGGGGTCACCGCCCTGCGGAGGCCAGCACCCTCTCGACGAGGTCCTCGACGAACTCCCTGGTCGCCGGCGAGGCCTGAAGGGCGACCCGGACGAGTACGCCGCCGGTCAGCAGCGCCACGCACGGCTCGACCGACTCCTTCGGCAGGTGGGCACTGAGGATCGCCTCCAGCGAGCGCGAACCCTCGGCGTAGAGCTGCTGGCGCATCTCATCCACGGCCGGGTCGCTTCCGGCGCGCTCGAAGACTCCGCCGAGCACCCGCGTCAGATGGCCCTGGGACAGGTCGCCGGCGAAGTCGAGCAGCTCCCGGACCAGATCCGCGCGCAGATCGCCGGTCGGCTGTGCGTGCTCGGTGGTGCCGCAGATCTGTCCGACCGATGCGCGCACGAGGTCCAGACGGGTCGGCCAGTGCGCGTAGACGGTCGCTTTGGAGTACCCGGCGCGGCGAGCGACTTCGGCGTGGGTCAGCGCCTCCCAGCCCTCGGACTTGAACAGTGCCGTGGCGGCATCGACGACATCGCGGCGGGTTCGCTGGACCCGCGGGTCGACGTTGCCTTCCTCGGACATTCCCATGGTCGGCAACTTTACCCGAGGAGCCGAACCCTCCGACCGTTAGCGGTCAAGCCGTCAACTTCTGGAAGCTCTGTTCACTACTGACCGGCAAGCGTATCTTGTGGCCAACGGGCAGCCACGTGCCCGACGAGAGAGGGACACGATGATCGCTCTTCCGCAATCTCGGACCGGACGCGCTTCGAAGGGCCTCGGCATCGCCCTCTGGGGCGTGCAGGGGCTCCTGGCGCTGGTCTTGGTCGGCGGTGGCCTGTGGAAGTCGGCCACACCCGTCGAGCAGGTCGCGGAGGCGTTCGCGTGGGCCGCAGAGATGCCGGCTCTGCTCCGCACCACCGCAGCGGTCGACATGCTCGGTGGGCTCGGCGTCCTGCTGCCCTCGCTCACCCGCGTCCAGCCGAGGCTGACCGTCCTGGCGGCGCTCGGCGTGGTCGCGCTCCAGGGGTCGGCGATCGTCTTCCACTTCTCGCGCGGGGAGGGAGCGGACACCGGGCTCAACTTCGTGCTCGTCGCGCTCGCGCTCTTCGTCGCGTGGGGCCGCCACCGAAAGGCCCCCATCCCCTCGCGAGGGTGACCCGAGCGCTCCGGTGGACGGTTCGCGCACCTTCGGGCGCGCCGAGGCCGAGGGCGGCGCGCACCCTGCCCGGGTACGGGCCGCCCTCGCCCTGCACTCCCCAGTCGATCAGTCGTCTGCCCGCGACCGGGCCGCTCACACGCTCGGGGCCGGTCACGGCAGGGGCCGCGCTGCCGGTCCGGTGACCGTCAGCCCGTGATGGCCCGTGCGGCCGGGCCGCTACCCGTACTGCCGCGAGCCGGCGGCGGAGGTGGAGCCGGCGGCCTGGAGCGATGCGCGGGCCGCGGCGGCCACGTTCTCGGCGGTGAAGCCGTACTCGCGGAAGAGCAGCTTGCCGTCGGCGGAGGCACCGAAGTGCTCCAGGGAGACGATGCGGCCGGCGTCCCCGACGTACCCGTGCCAGGTGAGACCGATACCGGCCTCGACCGCGACACGTGCCCTCACCTGCGGCGGCAGCACGCTCTCGCGGTAGCTCCGCTCCTGTTCCCCGAACCACTCCACGCAGGGCATCGAGACCACCCGGGTGCCGATGCCCTCCGCCTCCAGCGACCCGGCCGCGGCGACGGCGAGCGACACCTCGGAGCCGGTGGCGATGAGCAGCACGTCAGGGGTGCCGGTGGACGCCTCGCGCAGCACGTAGCCGCCGCGCGCCGCGTCCTCGTCCGGCTCGTACGTCGGCACGCCCTGACGGGTGAGGACGAGTCCGTGCGGGGCCGGCCGGGTGGTGTACCGCTTGAGGATCTCGCGCCAGGCGATCGCGGTCTCGTTGGCGTCCGC